>CBDUSM010000352.1:0-1550 GCA_965369825.1 uncultured Bacteroidales bacterium | reverse complement strand
TATCCCCGTTTTGTTCTGACTCTTCCATTGCACCACGGGTTCCAAAATAACCATTACCAACGGTCAGAAGTGCTTCTCTCGTCATTTCTTTTCCCGTATCATAGTCAAAATAAGATATCGACCAATTATCCTTCTCCAACCCCGACTTAAACCATTGAATTATCCCGCTCAACCCAATTTCTTCAATATCTTTAACAACAATATCAGCACCATTGGTTTTTAATGCTTTTTCATTTCCTTCCCGGGCAATGCCAATAACCAATCCAAAATTCCCTTTTTTTCCTGCCTGAACTCCCGAAACGGCATCTTCCACAACTACCGCCTTATCATAGGGAACCATCAGGTTATCACAAGCAGTTGTAAAAATGTCAGGTTCGGGCTTACCATTTAATTTTAATTCTGCCGAAACAACACCATCAACACGCGTCTCAAAAAGATCAAGCAAGCCTGCTGCCTCAAGCACACTTTTGCAATTCTTGCTGGAAGATGCCACCCCTACCCTGATATTATTTGATAAAAGTTCATGAATCAGCGATACTGTTGAGTGGAACACCTCAACACCACCGCTTACCAGAATCTCATTGAATACAACATTTTTTCTGTTTCCAACACCACATATGGTTTCGCAAGCTGGTGCATCATTCGGATCGCCATAAGGAATTTGAATACTCCGGGACAATAAAAACGACTTAACCCCCTCATATCGAGGTTTTCCATCAACATACACCAAATAATCATCCGCATGAGAAAATTCAGAAAAAGGCTCTCCGTATTTCTCTTCTCTAAACCCCAGGTACTCGTCAAACATCTTTTTCCATGCAGCACTATGGGCAAGTGCAGTTTTTGTAATAACTCCATCAAGGTCAAAAATGACAGCCTCAAAACCTAAATCTGACATAAAAATTACAGTATTAAATTATCCTGAATTCAACGATTAGCGTAGCACCCTTACCCGGCTCACTAACACACCATACTTTCCCATTCATTGCCTCAACATATTTCTTCACAATAGAAAGTCCGATTCCTTCAGAACCGGGAAGGTTATTATCATTAGAAACTTGTTTCTGGTATTTCCCAAACAACTTATTAATATCATGATCACTGATCCCGGGCCCTTCATCAACAATCTCAACCCTGGCCAGTTCACCCTTTTTGAACAATCTAACAATAATATTTTTATCTGCCTGAGAAAATTTAATGGCATTCGATAACAAGTTCTCGTAGATGAGCTTAGCGTAATTGGGATCTACATTTGCAAACAAGTCTTCAGTGTCAAGTGTAAGCCTGATATTTTTCTGAGCAATAGCGTATTGGTATAACTCATAGATCTCGTGAAGCAAAATGGCCAGGTTGATTTTTTCAGGCTTCAGGCTAACACTTTTTGTTTCTATATCATTGATATCCAGAATTTGATTAATGATATTGTTTAAACGCCTCAATGAGTTATCTATTATACCAATGGACTTCACCTGGTCTCTTGATAAATTTTCAGGTTGCGATTTAAAAAGATCTGTTAGGCAAAGACTGCTTGTTAGGGGGTTTCGCAGGTC
>CBDUSM010000351.1:0-1577 GCA_965369825.1 uncultured Bacteroidales bacterium | reverse complement strand
CTTACATAAAACTTTTTTTACTTTTCTGTTTGCATCACATATTTGCAAGCAGAGATAGCAAATTATTATTCAAGCTAAATAAAATAATGAACTATGCCATTCAATAAAATTATTATACTAACAGCCATAATATTACTTTTCTTTCCCCCTCTTTATTCGCAAGAAAAATCAGACGCATTTTTAGTTGGGCATGTTAAGGACAACGGGAATCATATTCCCTTTGTCACAATTTTTATTGTCGGAACTTCAATAGGAACAGCAACTGATCCTACCGGCCATTACAAAATTGCAAACGTCCCTGCAGGGAAACTTGTTGTAAGAGCTCAGATGATTGGATATAAAATCCAGGAAAAGGAAATAGAAATACATAAAGATGAAACGAAGGAGCTGAATTTCAATCTTGAAAAGGACATTATCCTGACGGAGGAGGTTGTAATAACCGCCTCAAGGTATTCACAAACAAGGAGAGAGGCTCCTGTAGTGGTAAATACTATTTCTTCAAAAATATTTTCTTCAACCGGATCTCCCACTTTGGCTGAAGGATGCAATTTTGTGCCCGGGCTACGATTGGAAAACGACTGTCAGAATTGTGGCTTCTCTCAATTACGAATGAATGGGCTTGATGGGCCATATTCACAGTTTCTTATTGACAGCCGTCCGGTTTTCAGCACCCTTTCGGGTGTGTATGGGCTTGAAATGTTACCGGCAAACATGATAGAAAGGGTGGAAGTAGTCCGTGGATGTGGTTCGGCTCTGTACGGAGCTAATGCCATTGGCGGAACGGTAAATATTATCACAAAAGAACCGATAAGCAATTCCTATCAAATAGGGACAAATATCGGGTTGATCGGCATGAAAGAGCCTGATGCTAATGTGAATTTCAATGCTTCCCTGGTTTCAGATGATTTTAGAGGTGGGGTCTCGATGTACGGTATGTTCAGAACACGATCGCCTTTTAATGCAAACCCCGATGAGCGCTGGGATGCTAATAATGATAGTAGTCCGGACACTAAAGATGACTTTTCAGAAATTACTAAACTGAAAACCAGTGTATTTGGATTTAATTCGTATTTCCGCCCAAACGATTTCAGTAAAATAGCACTTGACTTTTATGTGATAAACGATCTCAGGAGAGGGGGTAATCAATTTGACCTGAAACCTGATCAAACTGATATTACCGAAATGGTTGAACATGAAATTATTAACGGAGGAATAACCTATAATATTTTTTCAAAAAAGCAGAAAAACAAAGTAAGTGCTTATGCTTCAGGGCAAAAAATTTACCGCAATAGTTATTACGGTGCAGAGCAGGATCCATCGGCCTATGGTAAAACAGTTGGTTTAACATGGGTTTTGGGTGCTCAAAATACTATGTACTTCGAAAAAGCTATTGTTGCCCCTTCAACATTAATAGGTGGAGTAGAATATATTCATGATGAATTACAAGATACTAAACTGGGATATTATGATACTGAAACAACTTTGCATGAGCCAAATAATCAGATTACCGACCAGTTTGTTAATACCATAAGCCTCTTCGCCCAGAACGAATGGAACATGGGATTAATGAAAGTGCT
>CBDUSM010000350.1:0-1674 GCA_965369825.1 uncultured Bacteroidales bacterium | reverse complement strand
CGCCTCCAACTAGTTTTGAAGTCCTTAAAAATTATTTGGTCGCTCAAAATTTAGATTTAAATAATATGCTGGATGGTTGGATTACTGCTGCAGATGCAGTCCATGGAAAAGGAATTGGCGACTATTATATAATGGACATTCGTTCAAGTGGTGATTATGATACATTGGGTCATATCGAGGGGGCCGTAAATTGTACATTTGGAAACATTGTTGCAGATGCGACAAATGCTACGAAACCTATTTTAGTTGTATGCTATACCGGTCAAACAGCTGGTCATGCTGTTATTGCATTACGTTTATCCGGTTATCCTGATGCTAAAGTGTTAAAATTTGGAATGTGTTCATGGAATGGGCATTTTGCAGGGCCATGGAATAATAACACCGGAAATGAAGCCATTGGAAATGCCAATTGGGCAACACCTCCCGGAGATATTTCTGACCCAATTGTTTATGCTGATGAGCCAAACTTCACCACATCTTTCACAACTGGAGAGGATATTTTGAAAGAAAGAGTTGATTTCATGGTTGCTAACGGATTTCAGGGAGTAGTTTGTACTGATGTTCTGGATAACCCAACTCAATATTTTATAACTAATTATTGGGCGGCAACTGATGTAGAACATTATGGCAATATTAAATCAGCTTACCGCATTAATCCATTAACCCTGGCAGGTGAGGAGTACAAAAACCTGGATGTAGCTGAAACAATTGTGACTTATTGCTGGACCGGCCAGACATCTTCAATGATTACAGCTTATTTAAATGTATTGGGCTATAACGCAAAAAGCCTGAAGTTTGGAACTAACTCTATGATCCATGATAATCTTGAAAGCCACAAGTGGACTGCTGACTTGCCAATGGGTTATGAATATGTGACAACCAAATAAGCATCATTATTTTAGTTAATAATAATTATTAATCAGGAAACAAGGTGATCGGTCACCTTGTCTCCTCAACAAAAAAAGAAGAGATGAAAACGATAATAAAAATTTGCTTACTAGCTGTAATTGTTGCCTTTATGGTACCTTCACAATCACTTGCTCAGGGATGTGTTGAGGGCGGTTCTGATGAGGGTGTTAATGTAGTGGGCTATGTTCAACCCGAATGGAATTATAATTTTGATGGTGTTGATAAGAATGGCGGAAGCATTGATAATGAAAACAGCTTCTATTTTCGCAGAGCACGTTTAGGTGTTGTTGGGAATATTCCTTACGACATTAGCTACTATGTAATGGCAGAATTTAGCCCAATGCTTGGCGGCCCATATCTGTTAGATGCATTTGTTTCTTATACTCGTTTGGGACCTTATGCCAAAATTTCTATGGGGCAGTTTAAATCTCCATATACCCTGGAATTAAATACCCCCTGCCATGCGCTTCATACTATTTGGCGCTCCAGGGTTGTACGTGAGTTAGCAACGCCTTTTCGCGATATTGGCTTGATGATATCAGGCGGTACTGCTTCCCTTCCCATTTTTGGCCTGGAAAATGAAAATTTAATATCCTACCAGTTTGCTATTTTGAATGGTACAGGGATGAATAAATGGGATAATAATACGAAGAAAGATGTAGTAGGCCGTTTGGTTTTAGCACCGGTTAAATACATTAAAATCGGGGGTAGTTTCAGATTTGGAAAACAAAACCACAAATCACTTTCTTAATTCATGTGGTAGAA
>CBDUSM010000349.1:0-1691 GCA_965369825.1 uncultured Bacteroidales bacterium | reverse complement strand
GAACGACAATAATGGCACACCCGGAGATGTTATATATTCTCAGGGAGGTGAAAAACCTCAATTTACAAATTCACTGGATCAATTATATACCTACTACCTTGATTCGGCTATCGCAGTGACCGGTACCTTTTATATCGGCTGGATCCAGACATCGGATGATAACCTGAATATCGGTTTTGACAGAAATAACAACGCTCAGAGCAATATTTTTTACAACACTACAGGTACATGGGTTCAAAGTATGTACGAAGGTGCTTTGATCATGCGCCCGCTTCTTGGTAAGGCAATCCACGACTACCCTAACAAACCCAATTTACCTGCAGCAGGAAAGCTGAAACTCAGTCCAAACCCTGTAAAATCAGAACTATCCATTGACCTGCCTCCATCACTAAACAACCCTCAGGAAACTAATGACTTATTAATGGAAATATACAATATTATGGGACAGACTGTTTACAGTGGAATTTACCAACAAGAATTGGATGTTTCCTTTTTTGACAATGGACTCTATATTGTAGTTGTTAAAAGAAAAGACGCCAGCGAATATATTTCCGGGAAACTCATTATTTTGCATTAGCAACACTATCCAGCATTTTACCATTTCATGACAGAAGAAATCAATATACAGGATGAACATCAGGAATTATATGAACATTTCAATATAATTGCTGACAAAAGGCAAAGTTCGGTACGTATCGATAAATATCTCATGAGCCGTATTGAGAATGCCTCGCGCAACAAAATTCAGCAGTCTGCCAAAGCAGGAAATATTCTTGTAAATGATAAACCGGTAAAATCCAATTATAAGGTCAGGCCAGGTGATCAAATTTCCATCGTGATGACCTACCCTCCCAGGGAGGTTAAAATAGTACCTGAGGATATTTCTTTTGATATTGTTTATGAAGATGATGATGTGCTTGTGATCAATAAAGTTGCCGGCATGGTGGTTCACCCTGCATTTGGAAACTATACCGGAACTCTTGTCAATGCATTAACCTGGTATTTCCAGCATCAACTTACATCAGAAGTAGATGCAAAGCCATTTTTGGCACACCGTATCGATAAAAACACTTCAGGAACGCTTTTGGTTGCCAAAAACGAGGTAGCTCAGGCTAAGCTGGCAAAACAGTTTTATGACCATACAACGGACAGAAAATATATGGCTCTCGTATGGGGTGATCTGAAGGAAGATGATGGAACCATTACCGGACATATTGGAAGAAATCCGAAAGACCGTAAAACAATGACGGTTTTTCCTGACGGTGATCATGGAAAACATGCTATTACGCACTATAAAGTGAAAGAACGTTTTGGCTATATTACGCTTGTTGAATGCATACTTGAAACGGGCCGCACACATCAGATACGTGCGCATTTTAAATACATAGGCCATCCCCTTTTTAATGATAGTGATTATGGTGGTGACCAGATACTTAAGGGCACAACCTTTTCAAAATACAAACAATTTATTCTGAATTGTTTCAAAATATTACCCCGTCAGGCTTTACATGCCCAGTCGATTGGCTTTATACATCCTTCCACAAATAAGCCACTCCATTTTTCCGCTGACCTTCCAGATGATATGCGGGAAGTTATTGAGAAATGGAGAGGATATGTGGAGCAAAGGACGATGGAATAATCTTTCTTAATTTGGAAGGATAGTAGGCCTGTTTGTAAAACAACACATTATT
>CBDUSM010000348.1:0-1700 GCA_965369825.1 uncultured Bacteroidales bacterium | reverse complement strand
AATGGCATCATAGTCCATGCCATGATACATGCCTTTGCCATCGAGCAGGAAGAAGCTGAACAGGATATCGTACCCTGTATGATTAATCAGGTAAATATCGAGATCGCCGGTGATCAGCCATTTTTGTTCCTGTGGGACGAATGCTAAAAAGATGCCTGGTGAAAATATGTTTTGGGATTTTTGATAACTCAATGTACTGACCCTCTCTTCCTGTTCAGTCACCTGAGTATGATTTTTCTGAACGGGCATTTCTACATTAAACGTTTCATCAAAAAATTTTCCCGGCCCGCTAAGGTCTTCAATCTTGAGAAGCTCACTGGTTAACGTTGGAATGTCAAAACCATCCTCAATAGCGACATGGACCATCTTACTGTTTACTATCCTGGTAATGATCCCACCGCCACTTTCGTTCAGAAATTTTACTTTATCACCAACTTTGAATTTCATGCCTGTTTTTTGTGCAAAGGTACTAAAATAATGGCTTCAAGCTGCAAGCTGCAAGCCACAAGCTTCAAGCTTCAAGCTACAAGCTACAGGCTTTAAGTATTTAGCCTGAATTATTCACAAACTATTGATAACTCTTAGATTTCAGTGGTTTTGCGTCATGCAATGCACAAAACATGTGAGTAACATCCATAATCAAATTCCGGGTAAGGCAATGAAGGATGATGCTCTCTGTATTTTGGTCACAAAATTTAGGAATTAATCAGGTTAGCAATATAAATTCCAAAAACAACCCCGAAGTGGGTTGAGCTTTGTGAATCTTGGCGTCTTAGTGTTTTCGTGGCATTTTCTTAATTTTTGATTTTTCAGAGCAGAGTCAAAATTTAAGGTTCAAATTTTTTACAATTCCTGAATAACATTGGCCGTTTTATATTATCTTTGTAATGTGCAATCGTGTATTAAAATTGCTTAAAAAAAAGCTTAAATGAAATGTTTCTCAATATGCGGAAGGTTAATATCCGCTATACTCGTGTTACTGCTATTACTCCTTAATGTTTCAACACTTCTGGCACAAAAGCCGGTTTCTGTTTCAGGTACTGTTTTTAACAAAAAGAGTGGACATGCCATTTCTAATGCGGATGTTATATTAATGCCATTAAGGGTGGGTGCAGTTACTGACTCTATGGGAGTTTTCTTGATCGATAACCTTAAGCCGGGGAAATACCTGATCCGGGTAACCCATATAGGATATAGCGGTTACCAGCAAGAAATAATATTGAAGGATAATGTTGATAAAGTAGTAACGGTATTTCTTGTCAGGGAAATAAAAGAACTCGATGAAGTAGAAATAATAGAGATTGATTTATATCCTGATATATTTAAACAGGTACCTTATGTTAAAACGGTTCTTCTTGATGAACAGTTTAAGGAAACATCTATTTCAGATATAGGGGAGTACCTGAGGAGTGTGCCCAATGTTTCGGGTATTCGGAAAAGCGGATCAACTGTTGACCCGGTGGTCAGGGGGTTTAAATACAGCCAACTAAATGTCCAGGTTGATCATGGTATGAAGATAGAAGGAGGCTGTCCGAATAGAATGGACCCTGCTGTAGCTCATTTGGGGCTGGAGGATTTGAGAGCAATAGAAATTCTGAAGGGACCGTACGCTTTTCGTTATGGGCCTACCATTGGTGGAGTCATAAATATGATAACGTTAAAACCTCCCATCTATTCGGCTTTTGATGTCCATGCCGATG
>CBDUSM010000347.1:0-1734 GCA_965369825.1 uncultured Bacteroidales bacterium | reverse complement strand
CATAACCCTTGCCACTTATTTTCTTGGTATGTTTTTGTTTGATATTAACCTAAACGATTTTCCTCTTTGGGCCCAAACAAATTAACGGACTGCTAACACTAACCTATGCAAAAGCAAAGAAAAGCATATATTTACGCATTGGCTGCAGTGCTGTTCTGGGCCACTATCGGTTCTGCTTTTAAACTAACGCTTCGTTATGTTGATTTTATTCACATACTCTTGTATGCCTCTTTTATTTCCATTATTTTACTTTCTAGTATATTATGGATTCAGAAAAAAACAATTCTTCTAAGGAGTATCACCAAAAAAGATATTTTACGATCAGCCGGGCTCGGTTTTCTTAATCCATACCTTTATTATATTACCTTACTAAAAGCGTACGATCTTCTTTTAGCGCAGGAAGCAGTTGTTATTAACTACGTATGGCCCATCGCCCTTGTTTTATTATCCATACCTATGTTAAAACAAACAATAAGCTTGAAAAGCTTTTTGGCAATATTGATAAGCTTTGCCGGCGTCGTAATTATTGCAATTAAAGGAAATCTTAACCAATTGCACTTTTCAAATATTGAAGGAGTACTGTTGGCCCTGGTATCTACTGTTTTTTGGGCTTTATTCTTCATCCTGAATGTAAAGGATAAAAGGGATGCAGTCTTAAAAATGTTATTGAACTTTATTTTTGGATTCATCTATGTATTAATCACTATTGCCCTCTTCTATGAAATAAAAATCCCAAACATTGAAGGCATTATTGGATCGATTTACATTGGCATATTCGAGATGGGAATAACATTTGTTATCTGGCTCAAATCACTGCAACTCTCCTCCTCAACCGCCAAAGTTTCAAACCTGATTTTCTTGTCCCCCCTTCTCTCACTGATTTTGGTTTCATTAGTAGTGGGAGAACAAATTATGGGTTATTCCATCATAGGATTATTGTTTATCATGGGTGGTATTATCCTTCAACGCTTCGCAAAGTAATTCCAGTCGGCAATAATACTTATATTTGCACCCTGTTAAACAGCTTGTAGCTTGTAGCTTGTAGCTATCAGCCTCATACTACGCATGAGTAATATAATTCAGATGAGCAAAACGATCGCTTTCCATACATTCGGATGTAAACTGAACTTTTCTGAGACTTCTACAATCTCAAGAAAACTGCCTGGCACCAAATACACCATCATCAATTTCAAAGAAAAAGCAGATATTTATGTTATTCATTCTTGCGCGGTAACTGCTGCTGCTGAAAAAAAATGTAAACAAACCATACGATCAGCAAAAAAAAGAAATCCCGAAAGCCAGGTCGTCGTTATGGGATGTTTTGCCCAATTAAGTCCCAATATTTTGTCGGAAATGGAAGAAGTGGACCTGATACTTGGCAGCAAGGATAAATTCAATCTTCCTGATTATCTGGAGACTAATTTACCGAAAGATACGACAGAAATTCACACTTCTGATATTTCTAAAACCAAAACATTTACACCTTCATTCTCTCTGGTTGATAGAACAAGATCATTTGTGAAAATCCAGGACGGATGTGATTATTTTTGTAGCTATTGTACAATCCCCCTTGCACGAGGAAGAAGCCGAAGCGGCAACCTCATTGATACCATCGGGATTGTCGAAACAATAGCTCAAAGCGATGTCAGAGAGATCGTTTTGACAGGTGTGAATATCGGAGAATTTGGCAGAAATAACAATGAATCATTTTTGGACCTGATCAGGAAACTTGAC
>CBDUSM010000346.1:0-1738 GCA_965369825.1 uncultured Bacteroidales bacterium | reverse complement strand
ATACACTTAAACCAATTTCCACAAATTAATTAACATGATCACATTTTTCCGAAAAAACTTGACAAACAATTAAATATGTGTCGTATATTCGATAATTTTGTTAATATGTCAAGGTTTTTGAAACTCCAACCCTTCAATTAATAAGAAGTGAGGGATCCATGGACTGATTACAAAACCCCGTTTCTCGCAATGAGAGGAAGCGGGGTTTTTTTGTGTTTTACGCAAAGTGCTGCTTTTAAATATATTCCAATTTTAGTCACCCTGAGTCATACGCTTGCATTCAGTGTCAGAATGCAGGTTAAGATATTGTGGGAAAGTTCATTACCAATGCCTACCATCTCTTATAGAATAAATAAACTCCAGATTGTTATCGGTATAATTGCTTTACTTGTTGGAACATTGGTTTATCTGATTGATCGTCCTCCCGACCATACGTATTTTGTTTACAGCAGTTCCATCAATATGAGCCTTTATAATATCCTTCCAAACGTATTTGGTGATACCGGTAATCACCTGCCGGAATTTATCCATGCCTTTTCATTCATTTTGATAACCGCCGGCTTGCTCTCATGTCGCAAACGAGGGTGTCTTATTGTTTGTTTCTGTTGGTTTTCGATAGACACTGCCTTTGAGTTGGGCCAGAAATATAGTTCATTATCCGCAAAGATAATCCCTGATTGGTTTGGATGTATTCCTTTTTTGGAAAATACCCGGGGCTATTTTATTAAAGGAACCTTTGATATCTTTGACATTGTTGCCATCATGCTTGGTACCATGATGGCTTATCTAATATTACTATTAACTATGAAAAGGGGGGAAACAAATGAAGAAGAGTAACCAATTTTTCAAAACAGTGGGTTATTTGTGTTTGATAGCTGTTATTGCTCTTGGACTGCTATCTATAGTTGCTACAGGTGGAGGCGGTGGTGGTGATGGAGGATCTGGGACATATGAGGCATCGGGAGGAAATGATGTCCGTACGGAATTAAAAGCAGCACAAGCGCTCGACAGTGGTGGTGAATACTATCTTGAAAAGATAAATGCAGGCATGTCACAGCACGATGCCTTGATAGAAACCAAGAATTGGCTGTTGGAACAAGATGGTGTTACCAATGTGTACATTGCGAATGATGATTCTATCCTGGCAATTGAAACTACCGACCTTACTGCTATACTTGATGTGTCAGAACCTGATGGTTCGTTAGGTTTATTTGAGGATTGCCCGAAGGAAGGTGTAATAAAGTATACAGAGGGATTTGATGAGAAACCCTGCAAAGCTCTTTTTGTCAATATATTTGATGGTACAAGTTACAAGTTTGAAACTCCCAATACTATTTTTAATCAAATGAACAATGATCCGAACTCTGATTGGGGAATTTGTATGGTTACTGGACAAAAAGCTAACTTAGCCTTCGTAGAACAGGAAGGTTTTTTTGATCAGTTTTCCTATATATACTGGGCAGGTCATGGAATTCTGAGGCCTGGATCAGTTGGCATGTCAAATAGTAACTGGTTGGAGTTAGGAGAAGAATATGACGTGAAAATTCACGGTAAACCCGCGAATACGTCTGCCGCAGGTATTATAAAAAGAATTTTTGGATGTGGAAAGATTTTCTTGGCAATTGGACAATCATTTTCATCATGGGGGATACATTTTCCCGAACTAAGCGCATCCTTGGTTCATTTAAACGTCTGCCATTCAATGTCGAGCCGGGTTCGCTATGAAAGTCGTAAATTA
>CBDUSM010000345.1:0-1765 GCA_965369825.1 uncultured Bacteroidales bacterium | reverse complement strand
TTAAAATTCTCAAGGGATATACGTATTCCGTTTTTGATCTTTTTTTCATTGAGAAAGATTCTCAGGCTTTGCATCTTTCCCTGGGTTCCTGATTTTACTTCCAGGGGTAAGATGGTGTTATCTTTCTGTACCAGATAATCAACTTCGGCATTGCTTCCCCTTTTTTCACGGTGCCAATAATATAATTGTGGCTTTGCAACTTTTGAAAAGTTTTTTATGAGTTCTGTTCCTACAAACTGTTCGGCAAGATTTCCTTTGTTTATTGTAGAAAAATCACTTGCAACAAGATGTTCTGACAGGTTCAGGCCAAGAATGCGCTGAAAAATTCCATGGTCAAACATAATGACCTTGAATTTTTTTGAATTTACTTCGGCACCCAGTGGTAAGCCATTTGCCGCAGTATGTTTTACCCGGTAAACCAAACCAGCCATTTCGAGCAAATCCAGTGCCTCTTTGATCTGGGAATGATTAGCAGAATCAGATGCCTTAAAGATATTGAACTTGTTTCCTGATTGCCGAACCACCGAATCAAACACTTCTCTGATCCTCGTTAAAGGCACCCTTTTCTTGTATTTTGCAAAGTCATCCTCAAACCCCGCGATCAATTGATCTAATATAACCTGGGATTGATGATAATCACCTGTATTAATAAAGGTTCTTACAACTTCCGGGAGCCCCCCAAAAAGAAGGAATTGTTTCAGAAAACCGATAAGCTTTGAATGAAAAGCTGCATTTAAAGGCTTCTCATATCCGCTTTCCTGTTTTATCCGGTACAGTTGCTCCTGATCTAAAGCCAGTAAAAATTCGTCAAATGAAAGGGGGTACATGAATAGATTTTCAATTCTCCCAACACCGAAGGATGGAATTTCCTTCAAAGCAAATTCCAGCAACGATCCGGCTGCAACCAGATGCAGTTCCGAGCGTTTTTCATGGAAAAATCTCAATGATGAAATAGCAGGAAGGCACGCCTGGATCTCGTCGAAAAACAACAATGTCTTTCCATCTTTGATGGGAATATTATAATAGGCCGACAGATTCCTGCACAGATCACCGGGATTAAGATCCTTATCAAAAAAGCTGTGAATTTCCCGCTCAGATTCAAAATTCACTTCAAGATAATGATCAAAGCTTTTTGCAAATTTCCTGACGGAATAGGTTTTACCAACCTGTCGCGCCCCTCTGATCAATAATGTTTTTCTGTTGGGATCAGATTTCCAACGTAAAAGGTCTTGATCAATAAACCGTTTCATACTTTCATTTCCCTATTATCAAAAAATATCGAGGCAAAGATAGTTCAAAAAATGAAATAAATCAAGGCAAACTCAGGTTAAAAATTTAAAAATATCAAGGCAAACTCAGTTTAAAAATTTAAAAATATCAAATCAAATATCGTTCAATCGTTCAATCGTTCCATTATTTGGGTTTTACCAACTCCTGAAACGGCGAATAATCCTTTAGTGGCTCAAAATCCATCGTTTCATAAATGGTTATACGATAGCGTCCCGTCACCGATTTCCTTGATGTATTGCTCGTTAAACCGTTCAATTGCCGCTTTATGTATCTCCCGATTTTTCTCCAGCACACCCATGGCCAGCTTTTCATCTCTCGACATCAAAGCGGAATAACCGACAATATCAGTGAACATGATGGCGGCGAGTTTGCGGGTTTCTTTCATAGGGAAATAAATTGCAAATCAGGTATAAAAATATGAAATTTTTAGAACTTTTCAAAATATCTTGGGATTACAACTTTGGAAATGGATTTA
>CBDUSM010000344.1:0-1767 GCA_965369825.1 uncultured Bacteroidales bacterium | reverse complement strand
ATCATCATAAAGATCAATTTTATTAAAAACAATGATGGCCGGTATGTGATATGCCTCAGCTGTTATGAGAAAACGGTCGATAAATCCTCTGGATGTACGAGGCAACATAATAGTAACTATAATAAGTGCCTGATCAATGTTGGAGGCAATGATCTGAGATACTTTTGATAGTTTCTTTGCTTTACGAATAATGTAATTTGATCGTTTTAATATTTCACTGATCAGCCCTGTGTTTTCGTCTTTCAAGATATCAAAAATAACATGATCTCCCACTGCCACCGGGTTGGTAGTTTTTATCCCTCTGATACGAAACTGACCTCTCAACTTGCACTGAATGCAGGTTCCATCATCCTGACGAACAAAATAACAGCTTCCTGTTGATTTTACAACAATCCCTTTCAATGTGATGTTTTTAGGGGTGTAAATTTACAATAATATTATTAACCCATGTAACCCATGTAACCCACGACTAAAGTCGTGGGCTAGTCATGGGCTAGTATAATGTATAGATTTTACCTGGCAGGCTTTTTATCAACCCTTTGAATTCAAGATGTAACAACACTGAAGCTACTTTACCCATACTCATATTACCAGAGAGAGCTATCCAATCGATACCTGACTTACCATTTGTTTCCAGGAGATTGATAATGGTTTCTTCGTCTTCAGAAAGATCAACAAACAGCTTAGTTTGCCCGGAAGATGTTTCTTCTACCGATCGCTCCCATCCCATAATAAATTTAATATCTTCAGCAGACTCTGCCAGTGCTGCCTTATTCATTTTGATCATTCGGTTACAGCCGACAGAATATTGACCATCTATCCTTCCGGGTATTGCAAAGACCTCCCTATTGTAAGAATTTGCTATGTCTGCTGTGATCAATGCACCCCCTTTGTGAGCAGCTTCAATAACGACCACTGCGTCAGCCATTCCTGCAATGATCCTGTTTCGTTTCGGAAAATTTTCGCGATCCGGAAGCGTTTCGCTAAAAAATTCCGTTATCAAACCACCTTCTTTAACCATTTGTCCGGCAAGCTTTCTATTTAACCAGGGATATATCCTATCCAATCCATGGGCTAAAACACCGATGGTTTTGAGGCCATTAATCAAGGAAGACTTATGAGCACAGGTATCTATGCCATATGCCAATCCGCTTATTATTAAAACGTTACTATCAGCTAAACCCTCAACAATTTTCTGACAGCACCACCGGCCATAATTCGTTGCTTTTCGTGTTCCAACAATACTCACAACACGTGGTGAATTAAGGTTAGCTATACCGCGGTAAAACAACATAAGAGGCCCATCAATACAATGAATCAACCGTTGAGGATATTCCTTGTCAAGATAAAATATTGGTTTGATCCTGCCTTTTTCAATAAATTTAATCTCCTTTTCAGCTTTTGTAAGTGCTTCATTCCTGTTGAAACCCTTTACAAGTACTGAACCAACGCCCGGAATCTTCAGCAAATTCCTTTTCTTTTTTATCTTCTGCTTCAAAAAGCTCTTTGGCATTTTCTCGCCATGCTCCGTAATGATATTCATCAAAAACAATACAATCCCATTTGGTTTTGTGCACCCATTCGTTTTTTGTTTTAATTCCGCCGGTGCTTTTATTTTTCCCCAAATAATCCTGAAATGAACCAAAACAAACAAACGGTTTTTTCTCGTTTATATCTTTGTGCCAAAGTGTATTTTCCGAAGCAGAAACAAACTGCCATCCCTTAAAATCAATATGCTCTTTCAAGTCCTCATCCCACGCGCTTTCT
>CBDUSM010000343.1:0-1793 GCA_965369825.1 uncultured Bacteroidales bacterium | reverse complement strand
CTGAATGAATATACTTGCTTTTTATGTTAAGTTTTAATAAATATTTTGTCAGCTCTTCAGCCATACGCTTGGTAAGGGTTGTAACAAGTATCCTGGATCCATTTTTAACAGTTTTGTCAATTTCATCAAGGAGATCATCGATCTGGTTTTGGCTGGGTCTAATTTCGATAATAGGATCCGGGAGCCCGGTAGGCCTGATCAGTTGCTCAACCACCACCCCTTCGCTTTTATTTAGCTCATAATCTGAGGGGGTGGCACTCACAAATATTATCTGGCTTAAAAGAGCTTCAAATTCGGCAAATTTCAGGGGCCTGTTATCCATAGCTGAAGGTAGTCTGAACCCGTACTCCACGAGTGTTTGCTTGCGGCTTCTATCACCACCATACATCGCCCTTACCTGCGGTATGGTAACATGGCTTTCATCTATCACCATCAGAAAATCATCAGGGAAATAGTCCAGGAGGCAAAATGGCCTGGATCCGGGTGAACGGCCATCAAAATAACGCGAATAATTTTCAATTCCTGAGCAGTAGCCAAGTTCCCGCATCATCTCAATATCGTACGACACCCTGTCTTCTAAACGTTTAGCCTCCAGGGGGCTTCCATTTTCTTTTAAAAACGCTGCCTGTTTGAACATGTCATTCTGTATCTCGAGCAGGGACTCCTTCATCTTTTCCTGCGATATGATAAATATATTGGCAGGGAAGATGGTTTTGCTGTCGTGCATTTCCAGGGTATGCCCCGTTAAGGGATCAAAAGTTTCAATACTTTCAATCTCATCTCCCCAAAAGATAACACGAAAAGCAACATCGGCATATGCCGGGAAAACATCAACTGTATCACCTTTGACTCTGAACTTGCCTCTAAAAAAATCAACTTCCGTTCTGGAATAGAGACTGTTAACAAGTGCATGCAACAATTGATTACGGCTCAGGCTATCACCGACTTTTATCCGAATAACATTTGATCTGAAATCATCCGGATTTCCAATACCATAGATACATGATACCGACGAAACCACAATTACGTCCCTTCTTCCGGACAGTAAAGATGAGGTTGCGCTCAACCTGAGTTTTTCGATTTCTTCATTTATAGAAAGGTCTTTTTCAATGTATGTGTTTGTTACAGGAAGATACGCTTCGGGTTGGTAATAATCATAGTAAGAAACAAAGTACTCCACAGCATTATCAGGAAAAAATTGCTTAAACTCACCATATAATTGAGCGGCAAGTGTTTTGTTGTGGCTAAGCACAAGGGTGGGCCGTTGTACTTGCTGCATGACATTAGCAATGGTAAAGGTTTTGCCGGAACCGGTAACGCCCACTAATGTTTGGTAAGGATCGTTACGGTTTATTCCTTCAACCAGTTGGTGAATTGCTTCCGGCTGATCGCCAGTTGGTTCAAAATCGGATGTTATTTTAAATTTCACACTGATGGGTTAATCTTTGTTACTCGCCTTAAACAGGATCTCCTTCTCTTCACTCGTCAGGCTTGCATAGCCGGATTTGGATATTTTATCAAGTATTTTGTCGATTCTCTTCTGCCGGTCTGCTTTATTCTTATTGTATGCATCATCCGACAGAGGCCTTCCGGAAGTATGTACATTTTTAAACTTTGACTTAGGCTCTTTTTTAAACCAATTAAGTAGGTTTTTTAAGGCATACCAATTTATGCCAAATGGATCATTGATACCCTTTTTATAAAGTACGATGGATACATATCCCCATAATGCACCTCCGAGATGAGCAATGTGCCCCCCGGGATTACCTTTGTTAATGCTTAAAATATCGAGT
>CBDUSM010000342.1:0-1814 GCA_965369825.1 uncultured Bacteroidales bacterium | reverse complement strand
CCATGGATTATATGGTTGTATGATGAACGGTGTTCAGATGGTTGATATGCTGCTGGACCGGAAATTTAACGATGGGAATTCACTTTTTAATCCAGGAAACAAATGAAAAAATCACTATTTCTCCTAATTCCCTTATTACTAACCGGATGTTTTCATTCCGTTACGCAAGAAAAAAACAAACCCAATATCGTTATGATCCTTGCTGACGATCAGGGTTGGGGTGACTTAAGTTTAAATGGTAATACAAATTTAAGCACTCCTAATATTGATAATCTGGCTCAGCATGGTGCACGTTTCGACCGGTTCTATGTTTGTCCTGTTTGTTCACCAACCCGTGCGGAAATGCTTACGGGCAGATATCATCCACGTGGAGGTGTTTACTCAACCTCGGCAGGCGGGGAAAGATTAGACCCGGATGAAACTACAATTGCCGATCTGTTCAAAAAAGCAGGTTATGTAACTGCAGCCTACGGAAAGTGGCACAATGGAATGCAATATCCTTATCATCCAAATGCAAGGGGATTTGATGATTTTTACGGTTTTTGTTCCGGTCACTGGGGTAATTATTTTAGTCCGCCATTAGAACATAATGGTGAATTAGTTAAGGGAAATGGTTTTGTAATTGACGATTTTACAAACAAGGCTTTGAGCTTCATTGAAAAAAACCGGGATAATCCATTCTTTCTCTATCTTCCTTATAATACCCCACATAGTCCTATGCAGGTACCTCAACAGTGGTGGGAGAAATTCAACGAAAAAACACTTGAAAAATATCATCGCGATCCCGAAAAAGAAAACCTTCAACATACAAGACCTGCTCTGGCTATGTGTGAGAATATCGACTGGAATGTTGGAAGGATAATAGAAAAGATCAAAGAAGTTGAGCTTGAGGAAAACACTATAATAATTTATTTTTCTGATAATGGCCCAAACGGATGGCGATGGAACGGAGGAATGAAAGGCAGGAAGGGGTCAACTGATGAAGGCGGCGTAAGGACTCCCATGTTTATTCAATGGGCAGGCGTTATTGAGCCCGGAAAAAATATAAAACAAATTGCCGGGGCAATTGACATTTTACCTACACTGGTTGATTTAACGGGAATACAATATAACACACAAAAATCCCTTGATGGCATTAGCCTGAAACCCCTCCTTTTGGAAAAAAACAATGAATGGGAAGAGCGTTTGATTTTTAATCACTGGGGAGGCAGAACCAGTGTCCGCAGTCAGCAATACCGGTTGGATAACAATAACAAACTGTTCGACATGGTAAATGATCCGGGTCAATATGAAGATATATCAGAACAAAATCCGGAAATCACTAAGAAACTGATAACAGCAAAAGAAGAATGGGAAAAGGATGTTTTATCTGAACTTCCTGAAAAAGACACCCGTCCCTTTCCAATTGGTCACCCTGATTATGAATTTACACAAATTCCGGCCCGTGATGGTATCCCATTTGGCAATATCCAGCGTTCAAACCGTTATCCCAACTGCTCTTTTTTCTATAACTGGATCAACATAAATGATAAAATTACATGGGATGCAGAGGTGTTGACGGAAGGTGATTTTGAGGTTGTTATATATTATACATGCCCTAAAGAAGATGTAGGTTCTAAATTTGAGCTAAGTTTTGGCTCAAATAAATTAACAGGAAAGATCACTGAAGCACATAATCCTCCGTTAAAAGGCATGGAAAATGATCGTGTTGAACGAATAGAATCTTATGTAAAGGATTTTAAACCATTAACAGTTGGAGTTTTTCACCTGGATAAAGGCAAAGGTAAATTAACATTAAAAGCCCTGGATATCCC
>CBDUSM010000341.1:0-1832 GCA_965369825.1 uncultured Bacteroidales bacterium | reverse complement strand
TCATCATTGATAAACGTAAAAATAGCTTAGTTTAATATTTTAACCATTAATTTTTTAAATCTTTTTTGGTGTCCATTACTGAATCGTTTATTGTTTGCTTAATTTTTTCTGATTCTTTTTTCAGCTCTTCAGTAATTTTTATTGTTTCCTCTCCGATATCATTTTTTGCTTTAATAAATTCATTTTTAATTTGATCTGTTTCTTGTTTAATCTCTTGCGAGATATTGGCCGAAGCCTTTTTAAGGTCGTAAACTACTTTTCCAAGTTTTTTTGCCATTTCGGGCAATTGTTTAGGGCCGAAGATAAGGAATACCACAAGAAGGATGATAAAAAGTTCACCGCCGCTGATATCTAAAAACAAAAGTTGGTTAAAATTCATAGCAAAACGCACTTCACAGTGCAAATGTAGTAAAAAAGCCCCGATTATTTGATAGAAGGAATAATCGGGGCTTCAAAATTTTTAACTTTAATCGTTATTTCCTTTTACGGGTTGTCACTTTTGCTGGTTGCTTGGATTTTGCTGAGGAAAGTTCATAAGCAACCGGAGTGGAAATAAACACAGAGGAATAGGTTCCAACAATAACCCCAGTGATCAATGCAAAAGCAAATCCTCTGATTACTTCACCTCCAAGGATAAAGATAATAATAAGGACGAGCAATGTAGAACCGGATGTCATAAATGTACGCCCCAACGTACTATTAATAGCACCATTCATATTTTCTTTTAGTGTTCGTTTGGGATGCAGGAAAATATACTCCCTGATCCTGTCGAAAATGATAACACTATCGTTTATCGAATAACCTATCACCGTAAGAATAGCCGCGATAAATGCCTGGTCAACTTCCAGGTTGAATGGCAATATGTCATGAAACAGGGAATACATCGCAATAACAATCAGTGCGTCGTGCATAAGGGTTACAACACCTCCCACCCCAAATTCCCAGCGTTTAAACCGGGAAGCAATATACATGAATATCACAACAAGGGCAATGAGGATAGCCCACAGAGAACGACGTTTTATATCATCAGCAATAGTAGGGCCAACCTTTGCTGAACTTAATATTCCAATGAGTTTATCTTCCGAATCTGTTGTAAAGGTAGTGAAGTTAATATCTTCTAAATAAAAATCTTTCACTCCCTGAAATAATTTATTTTCGATTATTGAGTCGACCGAAGGAGAATCATCTTCAATTAAATATTTGGTTGTGACTTTTACCTGGCTACTTGGCCCAAAGGTTTTAACTTCAGTAGATGATTCAAATACATAGCTTAACGACTTGCGAATTTCATCTGTTCTGACATCATTATCAAATCTGACAACATATGTTCTTCCTCCCGTAAAGTCGATGCCCTGGTTCAGTCCTCTGGTAAATAACGACCCAATACCAATAATTACAATGATAGCCGAAAGGACGTAAAAGATTTTTCTTTTTCCAATAAAATCGAGTGAAATACCCGTGAAAGCATTGATGGTGAGTTTATTGCCAAAAGTAACAGTGTAATTTTTATCCAATGCCCATGTAAAGATCAGCCTGGAAATAAAAATCGCCGAGAACAAAGATGAGATAATACCGATGATCAAAGTTGTTGCAAATCCCTGAACAGGGCCTGATCCAAATATGTAAAGTACAATACCGGTCAATAAGGTGGTAACATTGCCATCAGTGATCGCAGAATAGGCATTTTTATAACCATCGCTAATAGCTAGCCTTACTCCTTTACCTAAGCGTATTTCTTCTTTGATACGTTAATAAATGATCACATTGGCATCAACCGCCATTCCCAGTGTCAATACAATACCTGCAATACCTGGTAATGTAAGAACGGCTCC
>CBDUSM010000340.1:0-1859 GCA_965369825.1 uncultured Bacteroidales bacterium | reverse complement strand
TTGTTATATTCGTTTCCCTTTCGGTTTTTGCCTTCTGCCAGGAGGCATATAAACTCACAGGAAGCGTGGTTAATTTTCCGGGAGGAATGGTTTACCTCGCAAGTTTCTATGGTGAGAGGGCACTTGTAAATGATTCTCTGATTATCAGCCATGATGGTGTTTTTGAATTTGAATTGAACAGCACAAAAACGCCTGGCTATTACCGGGTTATGTTAATAAAAGATCGTTATATCGATTTGATATACAACCATGAAAATATTATTTTTTCAACTGATTACGATAACCCATTTGACAGCCTTCATATTATCACCTCTCGGGAAAACATGATTTATTATGACTTTTTATCCTTTTTAAAAAACAATCAGCTTAAACAAGATCTTCTTGGGCCAATGGTTGAGTATTATCCAAGGGATGATCTCTTATACAAAGAGATTCGTATCAGGTATCATGATATTCAGCAAAACAGACGCAATTATATCGACAGTATCTCTGACCAATACTCCGGAACATTCGTTTCGCGTATCATTAAAACCCAACAACGCCCTTTTCTTTCTGCCGACCTTACTGAAAAAGAGAGAATAGAATACCTGAAAGATCATTTCTGGGATGAAATATCATTAAACGATACTTCTTTATTGCGTAGCACGGTTTATCCTAATCTTGTTATGGAATACTTATCACTTTACAGTGATCGTAGCTTCACCCAGGCAGAGCTGGAAGAATCATTTATGGATGCTGTAGATGTCATTCAATGGGCAGCACTGGATAACGATATTATTTATGGGTTCACCCTTGAATATCTCGTTAAGGGTTTTGAGCGATTTCATTTCGATAAAGTACTGGATCATATTGCCACTAATTATATTCAGGAAGAAGATTGTAAAAATGAGAATCTCAGCACCGAGGTGCAAAAACGCCTGGAGAATTACCAGAACCTCTCTGTCGGAAAACCTGCTCCGGCCATAAACCTGGTCGATATCCATCAGAATTCTGTAACCTTAAATGATAGCAGCTCGGAGTATTTATTATTGGTCTTCTGGGCAAGCTGGTGCCCTCATTGCCTACAATTACTTCCGCGGTTAACTGATATTTATTCAAATAATGATCTTGATCTTGAAATAATTGCCATTTCTATCGATAGCAATAAGGAAGACCACTTAAAAGCTATTGAAGAGGGGGCTTTCCCCTGGGTCAATTGCTCTGATTACAAAGGCTGGAACAGCCAGGCGGCTATTGATTATAATATCTACGCCACACCAACCATGTTTTTGCTCAACAAGGAGAGGAACATCATTACCAAACCCATTACATATAATGAGCTAATGATTGATCTTGGAAAGCTTTAGGGTTTATTTATAATTTCATGCTCACCCCAAGGCTTGTTCCAAATCCTGTTCCGCCGCCAAATTCAAGGTTCAATCCCCATTGGTCGCTCCAGTACCAGCGGCCGCCAACTTGTATTCCAAAACTCATAATGGATGAATTATTGTCTTTATCAAACCACAAACGGGCCCCTACATTAGCGCCTGCATAAAAATCAAAGTCGCTTGGTATTCCAATAATCCGGTTAAAATGGTAATCGCCCCTGGCTGCTATTCCAAGATAAGCATTATTCCCTCCAAATACAGTGTTGATCATAGGCCCAACAGTAACATCATCATGGACAGCAAAATCCATTGACGCATAAACCGGTAACCCCCAATCATTGAAACCAAGGCCGAAATTTAATTGCCGCTCTCCTTTGGAAAGGGGTGCTTTTCCGTCCTGGGCTAATAGAGCTCCTGTAATCAAGAATATTCCCAGCAAAAAAGTAATCTTTTTCATAAAAATTTATTTTTATTAATAAAAACCGTGCAAAA
>CBDUSM010000339.1:0-1873 GCA_965369825.1 uncultured Bacteroidales bacterium | reverse complement strand
TATGGATGATGAATGGAAGATTCTTGAAGGCATGGTGGATAGTTATTCTGGGGTAGGAGATTCGATTTGGGATAATTTTTGGTGGCATGGTTATGATGTTGGTTCACTGTTAAAGTCTACTACCGGATGGTATTTTGGAGGGAATGGTACAGATTTATTTGGTTTTACCCTTAAACCAGCAGGTTACCGTGCAGTTGGTGGAACATTTAAATTCAAGGAACACACTACAAACCTATGGACATCAACTACTTATTCGGTAAATGAATCAATGGATCATCAAATGGATTGGTTATGGGGTGGTGTTATGAGGTACAACGAAAATATTAATTACGGTTTTTCTGTCCGGTGCTTAAGGGATTATTAGGTTATCCCTTACTTTGTTACAAAATATGTTGATTTTATCCCTCACTTTGTAACAAAATATATTAATTTTATCCCTCACTTTGTAACAAAAAGGATAATGTTTTACAGGGAGATAATAAAAGAACTGGAAATATGGGCACAAGAAAAGAGCCGTAAGCCACTGATATTAAGGGGCGCAAGGCAAGTTGGGAAAACTACAGCCGTAAAAATGTTTGCCGAAAGTTTCGATCAATTTATTTATCTGAACCTTGAGAAGGCGGAAGAGCGAAGGATACTTGAAGACGAATACCCGTTTAATGAGCTGGTAGGAAGGCTTTTTTTGTATGCAAAAATGCAGCGCGATGCCTCTAAAACACTCATCTTTATTGATGAAATCCAGCATTCCCCCAAAGCAGTTGCACTGCTCAGATATTTTTACGAGGAAGCAGGCGACTTATACGTTATTGCTGCAGGGTCGCTGCTCGAAAGCCTGATGGGCGCCAACATTTCTTTTCCTGTCGGCAGGGTTGAATACATGGCTTTACGGCCTTGCTCATTCACTGAGTTTTTGCGGGCAACAGATGAGAAACAAAGCCTTGACCTGTTGGAAAACCTTACTATCCCCGCTTATGCCCATGATTACCTCACTGCTTTGTTTAAGAAATATGCTACAATTGGCGGTATGCCGGAAGTGATCGATTCTTATACCGAAAATAGAGACATCAGTCTGTTGCCCCGTATTTTTGATAGCCTAATCACTTCTTTCATGGATGACGTTGAAAAATATGCCCAGTCTGCTATAATGGCAAGGTATATCAGGCATATTATTTCCACGGTTTTCCGGGAAGCAGGGAGCCGCATTACTTTTCAAAATTTCGGAAATTCTGACTATCGGTCAAGGGAAATGAAAGAAACATTCCTTATTCTTGAAAAAACCATGTTGCTCAGGCTTGTTTACCCGGTTACGGATACTAATTTGCCGCTGGCGCCCGGTTTTAAAAAGAAACCCCGCCTACACCTTCTCGATACCGGGCTGGTTAATTACAAGCTGGAAATGCTAGGTGAGATGATTGCTTCAAAATTGATCAGCGATGTTTTCAGGGGAAGAATTGCAGAACATATTGTGGGGCAGGAATTGCTCACCTCCTCTTTTTCTGTATTGTATTCGCTCAATTTCTGGACGCGGGAGAAAAAGGAATCCAGTGCCGAAGTTGATTATGTTGTTTCGCATAAAGGAATGCTTATACCTGTTGAAGTGAAAGCAGGAGCAAGCGGCAAACTACGCTCATTGCACCAGTTTGTTGATGCAGCGCCCCACGATTGGGCCGTACGCTTTTATTCGGGAAAAATGTCGGTGGAAGATGGCAGGACCATCGCAGGAAAAAATTACAAACTGATCAACCTGCCCTTTTATCTGGCTGGAAGACTGGACAGGATACTTAAAGACAACATTGGTTGAATAAAGGAATATAAAAACCCCTTAAAATATTCATTTTAAGGGGTTTTAGTTATGTGCTGTCAGGTGCAACAC
>CBDUSM010000338.1:0-1925 GCA_965369825.1 uncultured Bacteroidales bacterium | reverse complement strand
TCCATCACCACCTGAAGTCCAGTTCACAGAGGTGTAACTCGAAGCAAATGCTGAAGAAGCCTGATAAATCTGATCTTCGCAAATGGAATCATTTGCACCGGCTTCCACATATGGTGCTTGCTGAATATATAGCATCATGCTACTCACTGCCGGCTCATCGCATGGTGAAACAGGGAAGGCAGTTAGAAAAAGTTGAACAGACCCTGAAAAAACATCATTTGACCCCGGTTCATAAACCGGATTCATTATGTGTGGATCGTTGAAATAGCCATCTCCATTTGTTGTCCAAAACACAGAATCATAGTTCATTGCGGATGCATTCAAAATAAAATAATTGTACCCTTCACATATGGTATCATTGCTACCTGCATCAGCCGAAGGTGGCTGGATTACTGTAACTGATTTGCTTTCATTTACAATATTATTAAAAGTGCTAACTTCGAGATAGTAAGTTGTTGTTTCTGTAGGAATAACCAATGGGTTTGGATCAGTTGAAATAAAACCAGCAGGGCCGGAAGTCCATGAATATTCGTAAAATCCGGATCCCCCGGTAATTATACTATTAAGCTGCGAAGCACCTCCAAGGCATATCTCCACTGGAGTAGCTATAATCACAGCTCCCAAATCATCTGCATTTAAGCTTGTTAATGCTGAAAGTCCATCGATAAAAAATGTACCATCATGCTGTGGAAGGGTTAGATCATACGATGCAACAGCCTCATATTCAATAGCCTCATCCCAATCATAAATTTTCCAGATAAAATTCTCTCCAATTGCGAAACCATCCTTTTCGGGCGACGACCCATCATTCCCAAAAGCAGTAACAGCTATGTTCATAACGCCATTCCATTCATAAAACCCGCCACATTTTTCATCTGTGCTGTCGGCATTATAATAAAAAACACCAATAAAATCACCTGAGGTTAAGGAAGCTCCGTTAATTTTCGGTGAAGCGGATAAAGGAACTGAAATAATATGAGATGTAGGGGTCACGACATATTCCCATCCAGGCGGAAAATTATCAAAAGTTCCAACATAATCCTGATCAATCACATTATTCATTCCCAGCCCTGTATCATCATCCGTTATAATACCTGATATACTAAATGTTTCAATGATTCCTGAATAATCCTCATTGGGTTGATTTGAATTGACAGTTGCATACGACCGGCTTACCGGGACAAAATTATATCCATCTTTTGATGGCTCTGCTATACCACTCCAGGCATAAGGAACAGTCTGAGCATACGTACCATTAATATCTGTTGTTACAGAGTCAATTCCATTCGAGAAACAGATAACAACACCACTTAAAGGAATTGCATTTTCACTTACAAAGCCGGAAATTGTTAAAGAATCGGATGAACCTGTATAGTCCTGGTTTTCAATATGAGCGGACACATTGCTATAATCCCTGTATGCTGGTGTAAAGCTAAAACCCTGAAACAATGGCTGTACTGTATCGCTCCATCCGGCAGGAACGGAGCGTTGATAATAGCCATTCTCGTCGGTGATCGTTGCTCCAACACTATCGCCAAAGCTAAGGAATACATCAGCTAATTCTATTCCAAGTGAGTTGGTAATTTCTCCCGAGATTGAATAATATACGGGGCCTGTTGCCTCAAGTGCAGAAAGAATGGACATTCCATCCGGAATAAAATAAGAAGAACCAAAAGAATATGTTGCAGTAGCATTAAAGTTTCTCTGTGCAGACCATGAATAAACTTTCCATATAAACTCTTCAGCTATTGCAAAACCATCTTTTTCAGAGGTAAGTCCATCATCTCCAAAAGCCATTACCGAAATGTTACTCACTCCATCCCATTCGCTGAATCCGCCGCAAACCGTATCATTATTATCCGTAAAAAACACGCCAACAAGATCACCGGGTTGCAACGAGTCGCCGTTAATTGTCGGATAATCAC
>CBDUSM010000337.1:0-1934 GCA_965369825.1 uncultured Bacteroidales bacterium | reverse complement strand
GGGGCATATATTATATGGCTGGAGTTAAAAAGAAAAGAAAAGGAAGGAGTGATCACCTCACAAAAGAAAAAAATATGGGAAGGAAAACCTGCCAGCACACAAGAGATGCTTTTATCGGGTTTATTTGGATTTATCATTGGGTATAAAGTCATTGGGATGATCATTAATTATTCTTTCTTTGCCGATCATCCGCAAGAATATATTCTTTCATGGGCAGGTAATTGGCCGGGGGGCTTAATCCTATCTGCAATATCCGTTTATTCGACTTACAGGAAAAAACAAAAACAAAAGCTTGACAGTCCGGTGCAGGTTGAAACAGTTATCCATCCTTATCAGCTTACAGGTAATATTTTAATGGTTGCAGCCGTATTTGGAATTCTCGGAGCCAAATTATTTGATGTTATCGAGCATATTGACCAATTAATGATTGATCCTATTGGCACACTTTTCTCCTTTAGCGGGTTGGCTTTTTATGGCGGGTTTATTGTTGCAGCCTTTGCTGTTGCTATTTACGCTGAACGTAATAAAATTCCATGGCCTCATATAGGTGATACTGTTGCTCCGGCATTGATACTGGCTTATGCTGTTGGAAGAATAGGATGCCAGCTTTCGGGTGATGGATGCTGGGGCATTGAAAACCTGGATCCAAAACCCGAATGGTTATCATTCTTACCCGATTGGATATGGGCATTTGATTATCCTCATAATGTAATTAATGAAGGCGTTAGAATTTCCAGCTGCACAGGAAATCATTGCTACATCTTAGAAAACCCGGTCTACCCTACCCCATTTTACGAAACCGTTATGGGCAGTATCATATTTATAGGTTTATGGAGTGTACGGAAAAAACTCCGAACACCCGGATATTTATTTTCCATCTACCTGATATTCAATGGTATTGAAAGATTTCTAATTGAAAAGATAAGAATAAATATTCGTCATCATTTTCTGGGAATTGAAGTAACACAGGCCGAAATAATTGCAGTAGTGTTGGTCATTCTGGGAATTATTGGGTTATGGTACTTCAAAAAAAGGAATAATCAAAAAACAAATAAACTATAATCAATGGTGATTTGCGTTGATGCGTTGATGCGTTTATGCGAAAAAACGAATAAACAAATAGATAATGAATCTAAAACTAATAACTCAACAGGTATGCGATCTTGCAAAAGAAGTGGGTAGTTTTGTCAAGTCGGAAGTAAATATGGTCAGGAGTGAAGATATAGAAATTAAAGGCTTGCATGATTATGTAACTTATGTTGATAAAACCTCAGAAAAACGTCTTGTCAAAGGACTTACTAAGATTCTTCCGGAAGCCGGGTTTATAGTCGAAGAAGGCACAACAAAAATTAAAGGCCAACGATATAATTGGATTATTGACCCATTGGACGGAACAACGAATTTCCTTCATCATCTACCTGTTTTTTCAATCAGCATAGCTCTGATGGATGCCAGCGAGGTGATACTGGGAGTTGTTTTCGAAATAAACACCAGGGAGTGCTTTTTTTCCTGGAAAGGTGGCAATGCTTTCTTGAATAATGCTCAAATTGAGGTATCTTCAACAAAATCCCTTAATGACTCCTTAATTGCAACCGGATTTCCATATGCCGATTTTTCATCTCTCGATAATTATTTGGATGTTCTACGTTCGTTTATGAAAAGCACAAGAGGAATCAGGAGGTTCGGGTCAGCAGCGGTCGACCTTGCATACGTAGCCTGTGGACGTTTTGATGCTTTTTTTGAATACGGCCTTCATCCATGGGATGTGGCTGCCGGAGCCTTCATTTTAAAACAGGCAAATGGAATAGTAACCGATTTTAATGGCAGCAATAATTTCATCGCTAATAAAGAGATTGTTGCCTCAAATGGATATTTACACAATATCATTCTCTCTCATGTAAAAAAATATCTTTGATAACAACCAAATCTTTTAT
>CBDUSM010000336.1:0-1993 GCA_965369825.1 uncultured Bacteroidales bacterium | reverse complement strand
GATATTCATCTTATCAAAAATAGTGAGATCACATTGGTAATAAGGTAAGGCCGTATCACATCTTTTCAAGTACAATTATCTTATAAACCTTAAGGTTCGAAATTCGCACTATAGTACTCTCCCCTTCTTTAGTTATGGGAATATTTATTACTCCTTCCTGATCAGGTGAAACGGTCCACGCATTTTTTACTGCTCCGGTATATTGCAATATGATCCCACCTGCATTACGCTGATTATTGTAATTAAAAAGATGGATTATTTCCCGTTTTTCTTGTGTATCGTGAGAAACACCAACCCATTCAGGGGCTGTAACTGTCAGTGGTAATATTTTTCCCGCCGCCCAATAAACAGCAGATTTAAGCTCATTTACATTTTCAGGCATCATCCATTTCGATTCATAACCAATCTTTATTTCACCCTCCGGCTGAATTAATTCAGGCAAATAGATAATCCGTCCTTCCCCGTAATTGAAAGCAAAAACATCACTTTTTATTTTTCCTGATCCTGTTTCAGAACCCTCAACCTGGCCAGGTTCAATTTCTGATAGCATTTCCTCAAGCAAATTTTCTTTTCTCAGTCTTCGCCACCCATCATACATACCCGTGTTGCCGGTAGCTACAATGCCACCCCCATTTTTCACGAATTCTTTAATCTTTATTATTGCCTGCTCACTCAAACTTTCCTGGTTGGCAAGAACAACTACATAGTATTTTCCAAGTTTATCCAATTGCTGGTCAAATATTATATCAAATGGGATTTGCCTTTGTTGCAGGGCCTGTTCAGCCATATTAACTGCGATTTGAGTTTCAGTAGTATTATAAGCCATGGATGGATAACTTCTAAGGACTGCCACTTTTTCAGCTCCATTCATTTGAATATATAATTCTTTATGGGCAAGCCAAAAGTCAAGATATTTCTTGCCCACTCCTTTTGGAAGTCCCATGCCGAGTGAACCAATGTTCCTGTTTAGGGCCAGATGTTCAGCAAAATCCTGAGGCTTTTTATTGTATGTCATTATAAAATTGTTGGTAGTGCGTCCTAATTTATAGTGACGAAATTTTCCAATAGCTACACCCTCTTCCCAACGGGGGTAATTAGTATCCTCAGTCCAGATAACATTAGTATATTGCATTAGGTCAGGATGGTTAATTCCGGCTTCCCATGCCCTGTTACTTCCTACCAGTCCATGGGGATTCACTTCAATGGCTATCTCCTTATTTAATTCACGTGCAAACCGGGCACACTCTGCTAACCGTGTTGTAAAAGTCCAGCATCTGAAATCAATCCATTCCTGTATTACCGGGTCTTTAATAGCAATCATTTTTTCCGCCGGATTCGGATCATTCCACATTGGAGGAAGAATAAAAGAAACATTTTCGAAACCAAATCTTTCAATCCGCTTTAATGGTGTATACTTGTCCTCAAGATATTTCCTGAAGGCAGCAATAGTAGCCGGATTGAAGTCAGCCTCCGGAGGGTAATTATAATCAAAGTTATCGAAATGAATGAAATCAGTTTTTACCTTTTCTACCGCATAGCGAATGATCTTTTCCTTAAAATAATTCATATAACCGTTATGGTTAAAACATGGTCTGTACCGAAATGATTGCTGATAGCTGTAAGTAAGCAAAATTGGTTTCCCGTTAACATCAATCTGATACCATAAGTCTGTTTTAGCTTCCGGAACTTCGGCGAAAAAGGTTTCATAAGCCATCGTATTCCATTGTATATATGTGTCTACCTTCATTCCATATTTATGGGCAATCGCTGCAGCCTTTGCGGCTTTATCCATATGGTCCTTTTCTGCACTAAATCCAAACCCCTTGTAGCAATAAATATGATAAACTGAGATTCCTGCTTCAGCAAGTGATTTTATGTAACCCTCTGAGGTTTGGTATTCATAAAATTCCTTTTGCCATTGGTTAAAATTCCCGTTATTACGCCGCACCTGGAAAATCCATGGCTCATGAGTAGCGCCTGCATCAACAAAGCC
>CBDUSM010000335.1:0-2001 GCA_965369825.1 uncultured Bacteroidales bacterium | reverse complement strand
ACATTGATAAAATTTATATCCTCCTGGAAAAATTAAATGCCGACGGACTGATCATCCATGTGAACCCTTTGCAGGAATGGTTGCAACCGGAAGGAGATAAAATCAAAAATGCACCTATTGATACCATCGAAAAATTAATCCAAACAGCGGAGTTCGATATTATTGTAAAAGAGGTTGGCCAGGGTATGGGGCCGGAAAGCCTGAAAAGATTGCTCCAGTTACCAATCGCTGCTATTGAATTCGGGGCCTTTGGCGGCACCAACTTTAGCAAAATGGAGGTGATGCGCTCCGGGGGAAAACAGCCTGTGTATGATGAAGCCCTTTCCAGGGTAGGCCATGATGCATTTGAAATGACAAATATGATAAATTCAATCCTCATCGAAGGGATAAAGGTGAAATGCAAGCATATCATCATTTCAGGAGGAATTAAATCTTTTCTGGATGGCTATTATCTGATCAATAAATGCAGCCTGCCGGCAATTTATGGCCAGGCATCGGCATTCCTGAAACATGCCAACGAATCTTATGACTCGCTACAGCATTTTGTCACTGAACAGATTAAGGGGTTACAAATGGCAAAGGCTTATCTTACCGTAAAATGAATGGGAAAAACTGTTGGCTATTGGCTGTTGCCTATGGCTGCAGAATTAATGGTTTGGTATGAATATTAGACTATTTCCCGAGGAAGTAATCATGAGCAAGATCTATTTGATCCGGGGTCAAAAAGTGATGCTGGACATGGATATTGCAGCGCTGTACGGAGTCGAAACCAAACAGTTGAAACGGGCTGTAAGGCGCAATATGGAACGTTTTCCACATGATTTTATGTTTGCATTGACTTCCGGAGAGTTGTCAAAATGGAGGAGCCAATTTGGCACCTCCAATAAAGAAAAGATGGGATTACGAATTCCTCCCTTTGCTTTCAGCGAGCATGGCGTTTTAATGTTGGCCAGTGTTCTTAATAGTGCAAGAGCCATACAGGTGAATATACAAATTGTCAGGATATTCACAAGGATGCGGGAAATGCTGTCGACGCATAAAGATATTATACAACAATTGAAGCAAATGGAACAAACGATTACCGGGCATGATGAAAAAATAAAGTTGATCTTTAAATACCTCCGGCAGCTTGAAGAGACCCGGGAGGAAGAAGAGGAGTTTCAGAAAAGGCGAAGGATTGGGTTTAAGAGTTGAGCGAAGCGTAGCTGAGCGAAATCCCGCCTTTGCGGGATGGCACACTCCTTACAGAACGAATAAGCTTAATTATATCTTGTCCGCTAAAAGCAAACTTCAGGTACAGGCTACATATAACCAGATCGGGCTGGCAGGAATTGATCATTTCAGAAGGTTTCTGACAATCATCCGCAATTCCGGCAACTTCAAACCCTTCTGCCATCATTATCTTGGCAATGCTTTTTGCCAGTATTGACTCGTCTTCTATGATAAATATTTTCGCCAACATAGCAAATGAATTTATATACAAAGTAATAATACAAATGTACGATGGTAGGATAAGGGTAGCAATCCCTAAAATTAGGGATTTTGGGACGTTTTTTCAGAAGGGTTATTTTATTGTTAATCAGTACGGATTGGTCACTTAATTAGGTGGTGAATTTGGGCTTTTGATAATAAATCTATCGTATTATTTACCTTTAGTTTCCGCATCAAGTGTTTGCGGTGGCTCTGCACGGTTTGAAAGCTTAGTTTTGATAGATACCTGAAGTATGAAATAAAAAAAAGGAGGCTGCCCCGATTATGAACAGCCTCCTTTTAATAATGAAGTTGGAATTTTTAATAGTGCTACCTCATTTTTATAATAGTTTTCTGCTCAACTGAGTTAGCTGTTATTAATTTTATGATGTAAACACCTTGTTGAATAAAACCACCATATTGATCCTGGCTATTCCAGGTAACTTTATGGTCACCTTCAGACAGGTTCTGATCTACTAAGGTTTTAACTAATTTTCCGGTTATATCATATATAGCAACAACTACTTTTTG
>CBDUSM010000334.1:0-2039 GCA_965369825.1 uncultured Bacteroidales bacterium | reverse complement strand
AAATGGTCCCAATCATATCAACCAGCTGAAATTCTATATTTTGATATTCTTTCATGTTAAAAGTAATTTATTGTTAATTGCTAACTGCCAACTTTATATTCTTGAAGCTTGAAGCTTGTAGCTTGTAGCTTTTATCACATCCTAAACACCCCATACTTCTGATCAGGGAACTTGTTATTCAGCGACATGGAGATTCCCATAGCTATAATTTTCCGTGTATCGACGGGGTCAATAATTCCGTCATCCCATAGCCGGGCGGTGCTGAAATAGGCTGATCCTTCATGATCGTATTTATCCATTATGCTTTTTCTAAGCGCGTCAATATCGGCCTGAGGCATTTCTTCTCCTCTAAGTTTATACTGATCCTTCTTAACAGTAATCAAAACATTGGCTGCCTGCATTCCCCCCATTACCGAAATCTTTGCATTGGGCCACATAAATAAAAGTTTGGGGCTATAAGCACGGCCAGACATTCCATAATTTCCAGCACCAAACGATCCCCCAAATAACACAGTGAATTTTGGAACGGTTGCGTTGGCGACGGCATGAACAAGTTTGGCTCCGTCTTTTGCGATACCTTTTCTTTCAAAATCTTTTCCCACAATAAAACCTGTTATGTTTTGTAAAAACAGAAGCGGGATCTTTCTGGATGTACACAGTTCAATAAAATGTGTTCCTTTGAGGGCCGACTCGGAGAAAAGCACTCCGTTATTGGCAAGGATACCAACAGGATATCCCATTATGTGCGCAAAACCGGTTACCAGCGTTCTCCCGTATTTTTCTTTAAACTCATGGAAGCGGCTGCCATCAACCATACGCATAATTATTTCACGTGGGTCAACCATTTTCCTGAAATCAACAGGAGCAATTCCATAAAGCTCTTCAGGATCGTATAATGGTTCTTCAATGGGTTCAAGTTTAAGCGTTTGCCTTTCTCTGTTGTCAAGGTTCTCAAAGATATTACGACAGATCTGGAGGGCATGGATATCATTATCGGCCATATGATCTGTAACACCCGAAATGGAACAATGCACTTCTGCCCCACCAAGCTCTTCGGGAGTAACAACCTCACCGGTGGCTGCTTTAACAAGCGGAGGCCCACCGAGAAATATTGTCCCCTGATTTTTAACGATGATAGCTTCATCGCTCATAGCCGGGACGTAAGCCCCTCCGGCCGTACACGATCCCATTACAATAGCAATTTGGTGAATGCCGTTCGCCGACATTTGAGCCTGATTATAAAAAAACCTGCCAAAATGGTCTCTATCGGGAAATACATTTGCTTGTTCCGGTAAAAAAACACCGCCCGAATCGACCAGATAGACACAGGGAAGGTGGTTATCGATTGCAATTTCCTGAGCACGGAGGTGTTTTTTAATAGTTTCCTTGATATAGGTCCCGCCCTTTACGGTTGCATCATTGGCAATAATGACCGTTTCCCGGCCACGTATCACTCCTACACCTGTAACAATTCCCGCCGAAGGGTGCTCGTTATTAAAAATATCATAAGCAGCAAGTGCCGAAAACTCAAGAAACGGAGTGTTTGGGTCGATCAGTTTATTGATACGTTCCCGGGCGAGTAGTTTCCCTCTGCTTTTATGTTTCTCAATTGATTTTTCCGGGCCTCCTTTTGTGACCTCCCTATGAATGTCTTTGTATTTATTCAGGATGTTTAAAAATTCTTTTTTATTATTTTTAAACTCATCTGAATTAACATCAATTTTGGTCTCTAGTCTAAACACAGTTTTGGGGTTTTTAGTGATACCTAATTTTAGCCTGCTAATTTAGAAAAAATTTTTTAAACCCCAAATATTGATAAAAACCCAGGCACCAATTCCCATTTTCGGCATTTTCGGCATAGATCACTTCCTTTTTTAGCGTATCACAATGGCCTTTAACTGGCAATGCAGAGATGCCAGAGACAGGTTGTGGGTGGGAATAAGTTTGTGGTACCAGAATAATGTGTCTGTCATCTTTTCTGTTTTCAGTCCCGTGAGGGACAAAATATTGGTAGATAATAATATTCGTTGTTAACATCA
>CBDUSM010000333.1:0-2080 GCA_965369825.1 uncultured Bacteroidales bacterium | reverse complement strand
TGATGTTGTGCGTTAACCCTCTTACAAAGAAACAAAAATGCATACAATACCACAACCGGCCACCATCATTTTTTTATTAAAAATGGAACTTTAACAGAAAACACTACATTTCTTCCCATATTATAAACACCCAGGCCTTTTAAAGTAGAAAGATGATCAATGTAAGAGATGTCTGACAGGTTAGTAGCGGTAATGCTCAGATTAACCGGCTGGTTCTTTAACATAATATCCACCCCTGTACTCAAATCGATCAGGTTATAGGCCGGCGAGGATGTTTCAAATTCTGAAGGTCTGTTTTGTGCTAATGCAAGATCAGTACCCCCTTTTATATAAAAATTTCTTAATCGTTTCCAGCGATCTTTCTTAAGCATAATTTCCATTCTCCATTTATGTGCAGGGATGAAGGGGAGGTATCCCTCATCAATCTTTTCTCCAATCACGTATGAAAATGTAGATTTCAAATGCAGCCAATCTAAGGGATGGGGGTGAATATGAACAACTGCTTCGCCTCCAAACAGGCGGGCATGCGTTTGCGAATACCTGTATATTAACTGCCCTTCATTTGTTGTGTCGGTGGTAGGCCCTAAAAAAATATAGTTGTTCACATTATTGTAAAAAGACGATAGATCAATGGATGTATTTTTAGTATGAAAATGAAAGCCAATGTCACCTTCAAGATTTTGTTGAATCTGTAAGTCAGTGTTTCCTTCTTCAAAGCGTGTGCCATGCATACCATACTGTGTGAGTTCGGCAATGTTGGGGCTCCGGTAAGCCGATGCCAGGTTAATCCGCAAATGCGCATGCGATGAAAAATATAAAATGCCCCCAAACGAAGCGCTTACGTTATTAAACTGTCCATCATATTGAATATGTTTTTCTTCATCTTCATGATCGTCGCCATGGCTATTCCCTCCGACTTCGTGCAAAGGAACATGAATGCCTCTGTAACTATAACGCAAACCTGCTTCAACAATCAATAATTCGCCAAAATGATACCGGCCAAGAGCGTAAGTTGAAATATCGTTGAGGTGTGCATCGGGAAGCACATGTTCAGGTGCCTCACCGTTTTTATTTTCCTGACTCATCCCTTGAATGCCAAAGATAACCTTTGCATTTTCGTTTATCGAGTACGTAGTCTTCAGCCGGTATGAAAAGGTTTGTAATGTCATATTAACCAATGTAAAAACAGGCGTTAATTCCGATCCTTTTAGCTGACGGTTGCTCAGTTGGTAAGCAAGGTTGACATCCAATTTTATTTTCCCTAAATAAATTTTATTCCTGGAAATAATCAAATGATCGTTGAGATCCTGAAACCAAACATAATTCCTGCGATCGTTTTTTGTTACCAGCATAAAAGCCGGTGCAACTGCCATCCCCAATTTATCCTCATTATATTCATACAATAATTTAAATGAGCCGATTTTTCTGATCAGCCCAACGTTTGTTTTCAAACTATTCCTGTTAAAACGTGTATTAGGAACAAATTTATCATTTCCCTGATAATAGTCTTTATGTGACGTTACGCCTGTCCGGATACCCCAAACCAGGCCCTTCTGGTTTCCTTTTAATCCAACATCAGTAGAAATTCCGGATGTGTTACTAAAGTACTTCAGGCTCACATGACCCATGATTTTCCCTTCCGGAGCAACCGGTTCAGCAATAAGATTGATTACCCCACCCACAGCGCCTGAACCGTAAATCAATGAAGAAGGCCCTTTTATCACTTCAATTCTCTCTACCCCATGCTCATCGATAAGGTATGGGTGGTTTTCCGAGAACTGATAGTTTTGCATGGGGACGCCATTGTTCAGAAACAGGATATTACTCAGCGACAAGCCACGTATCACTGGAGTTCCAATGCCCGGGCCTTTTGATATCAAATCAACACCTGGAATATCCACAATAGATTGTACCAACCCGGGACTTCCTGATTGCAAAAGCTGTTTTGCGTCGATAGTACTGATCCTGACAGTATTTTCATGCTGCGTGCTGGTGAAGCTACCAGTAATCACAACTTCCTCCCCCTGAATAACCAATGTTTCCATTTCAATGTTTAAAACAATATTTTTGTTTGTTGGGA
>CBDUSM010000332.1:0-2086 GCA_965369825.1 uncultured Bacteroidales bacterium | reverse complement strand
ACCAGCAGGTTGCCCGGGATATGCTACCGAAGAAATTATTGTGAGTGATGATCCGGTTGCTGATTTTAATACATCAGATATAAAATGCCAGAACGATACTACCTGGTTTTATGATTTCTCAAATGCTTATGATGGACAAATCATTGAGTGGATATGGGATTTTGGTGACGGTTCACCACCCGTTTATTTTCTATATCCGGAAAATCCTGATACATGCCATGTTTATTTAGTTTCCGGGATTTTTGATGTATTCCTGAAAATAGTAACAGAGAATATTTGTATGGATTCTGTTATTAAGAGCATTACAATTCAACCTGCTCCAATAGCAGATTTTATTACCGAAGGCTCAAATTGTATCGGAACACTTATACCTTTTCAGGATTTGTCCATACCTAATTCACAGTTTATTAATTCATGGTTTTGGGATTTCGGTGATGGTGTTACATCTAATCTCAAAGACCCATTTCATGAATACTTAACTGCTGGAACTTATGAAGTTATACTTGTGGTGGAGAATAGTAATTCCTGTTATGATGACACTACCATGTCTGTTGAGATATCAATCCCACCTTCTGTTGATTTTCTAATGGATACCGTTTGCCTGGGCGATGCCATGCAGTTATGGATTAACACAGATACTATTTCTTTGAATGAATTATATAGCTGGACCTGGTACATACAAGGCCAGGAAATTGAAAATGAGAACCCGCTTAACTTTATTTTCGATGAATTTGGTGTACATGAAGTAATGCTTGAAGTGGTTGATACAAATAATTGCGCAAACAATAAGGTGAAGGATGTCTTGGTGAATCAAACCCCTGAAGCAAATTTTTCCGTCAACATTAGCGGTTTTGGGTGCAGTAACGAAGCTATCCAGTTTTATGATTTATCCCAGCCGCCGGAAATAATTGCATTATACGAATGGGATTTTGGCGATGGAAGCGCAATAAATACTTCAAGTGACCCAACACATATTTTTGCTGAACCCATTGTACAGATTGATACATTTTATGTGGTTACGCTTACTGTGTTCAGCTACCAGGATTGTTTTTCCTCTTATGCGGATACGATATATATTAATAAATCCCCTATGGCTGATTTCGATTTCCAGGATGATGGATTATGTGCCGAAAATATGATACAATTTTACGACCAGTCAGTACATTATGCCGATAGTATCATTTTTTGGAAATGGAATTTTGGCGACCCTGCTTCGGGAGCTAACAATATTTCATATTTTGAAGATCCTCTACATACATTTTCTACATCAGGAATTTACCAGGTTAAATTGATCGTTCAAAACAATCATTTCTGTTTGGATACGGTATTCATGGATGTGCTGATAAACGACAAGCCGGGCTTGTATTTCGTATTTGATACGGTTTGTGTTGGAGAACCTACCCAATTTTCCATTCACCCTGATTCAACAAATATAGGAGCCATAGGTTCTGTGTTCTGGGATTTTGGCGATGGAAATTCATCAACTCAATCTGATCCCTTACATTGGTTTGAAGATCCCGGTTTCTACGAAGTTACCTTATCTATTCAGGATACCTCGGGTTGCGAAAGTGCCCTGATACTCGATGTTCCGGTTAATCCTTTGCCTGATGCCGATTTTTATCCCGACCCTTCCCAGTATCATTGTTCTAACGACTCACTTGGCTTTTTTGATGATTCGTATGTTCCAAACGGGGTGGATATCATTAGCTGGGAATGGAACTTTGGTGATGGTGAAACATCTGACTTACAAAACCCAAAACATCTTTTTATCCTGACTAATACCGGACTGCAAACTTTTGATGTTACGCTCATGGTTTTAAGTGCAGATAGTTGCGAAAGCTCAATCACAAAACCTGTAACCATTTTCGAGGCTCCGGTTGCTTTGTTTGAAGTTCAATCGCAATGCAAAAATTCATTCACAGAATTTTATGATTTAACAACTACTACATCAGGAGTTGTTTCAGAATGGTCCTGGGACTTTGGCGATGGGAATAATTCACTGCTACAAAACCCGGAACACGTGTATACCGATACAGGTAGCTATAATGTGTCTTTGGTTGTAACTGATATTAACGGTTGTTCCGAT
>CBDUSM010000331.1:0-2109 GCA_965369825.1 uncultured Bacteroidales bacterium | reverse complement strand
ATATGGCCTGGGAATGGAAGTCTTTTCTATTTTTGCAATTCCCATCCTAACATAATCTTCAGCCAGCATTTGTGTATCTTTTGCTCCTGGTTGGTGGCTCCATACAACCTGTTCTCTGAGATTGACCCTTTCAACCTGAATGTTCTCACCAAAAGAAAAAGTATCTGATTTTACCCTTGGTGAGCAGGCACAGATTACAAGAGTATCAATCGATTTTTCAGCAATATCTTCTTTTATTAGTTTTATGGCTTCATCACTACAGAGAAAATAATGATCTTTAAAAACAGGTAGGTTGTATTCCCTAATTGCAATATTTGCCAATGCCTTAAGGTCAATGCTTTCGCCAATATCACATCCGGAGCATATGTATAGTCCTGTTTGTTTACTCACTTTCTTATTTCTTATTTGTTATTTCTTATTCGTTATTTTTAATTCCTAATTCCTAATTCCTAATTTCTCATTTCTTATTGATTATTATTAACCGTCTGAATAGCCTTAAGTGCTGCTCCGGTAGCATCCTTTACAGCTGATGCTACGTCAAAAGGTTTTCGGGCACACCCGGCTACATGGATGCCTTCAGCAATAGAATTGCTATCAATAAAACCATACTCATCTTTGTCAACCAGGTTTATTGAAATATTTTCAGGGACAATGCCCGTAGCCAGGATAAGTAAGTCAACTTCCTTTTCAACCTTGATTCCTGAGAAAATATCTTCAGCTTCGACTATAATTTTGTGTGTTTCCGGATTTTCTTTTACTTTCCCAACCTTCCCTTTAATTAGTTTAATGCCCTGATCCTGCTTAACTTTTGATAACAAGTCTTCGTTGCGTCCTGAAACCCTAAGATCTATATAAAAAATTGTAACCTCACAATCAGGGTTTTGTTCCCTGATGAAAAGAGCATGTTTCAACGTGGCAGAACAACATACGCCTGAGCAATAAGGGAGGTGATTTTCATCCCGGGAGCCGGCACATTGAGCAAAAGTAATTTTTTCAGGTGGCTCTCCGTTTGAAGGCCTTTTCAGAATTCCATTATTCGGCCCGTTTGGAGCTGCTAACCTTTCAAACAGGACATTGGTTGTGACATCAGCAAATGCCCCGTAGCCCAGCTCTGTGATCTGGCGAGCTTCATATGGCTTCCATCCTGTGGTAATGATGATTGAACCTACATGAATTTGTGTTGTCGATGGTTTAACCGAAAAGTCAATAGCCTGGTATTCACAAACATCCTGGCATTTTTTGCAGCTTTCTCCAAGACATACATCCTTATCAATAGTGAATTTATAAGGGAAAGCCATTTCATGAGGAAGGTAGATGGCTTTGGTGGTTCCTAAGCCGTAATTAAACTCATCAAAACGGTATTCCGGGCAAATATCAATGCATTTCCCGCAGGCTGTGCAGTTATAATTTACATAATTGTGGTCTGTTTCCAGTGAGACTATAAAATCGCCTTTTATGCCCTTAATTTCTTTAACAGTAACATTTGTAAGGACTTTAATTCGGGGGTTTTGCTTTATTCTTCTGAAATTAATCTCCAATCCACATGTCGGGGGGCATAATTTTGGAAAATACTGATTCATTTTCACTACCCTTCCGCCAAGGTAAGGAAGCTTTTCAACCAGGATGACATCAAAACCAACTTCAGCAGCTTCAACGGCAGCAGTGATGCCACTGATACCTCCACCGATAACTAGTATTGGGTTGGTTTTATGTTTGTTATAAAGCATAGTAGTTATTAAATGCTACAAGCTACAAGCTGCAAGTTGAGCCGCTCCACTGCTGACTGCCTACTGTCAACTGTCAACTTCTTCATATCATTCCACCAAATCAATAATTTCCCTCCGGATCATCTCCCACTCTCCACTCTCCGGATCCCATCTGCAATTGGCGAAACACTTCCATTCTTCTTTCATAGTTGGAAAGTCGGTGCGAAAATAATATCCCGGCCAGCGTGTTTCTTCCCTGAACAGCAGCGTACGAATATGAGCATCGGCCTGTGCCAGCCGGTGTTTGTTTTCCCAGCACCGCATCAATTCATTCAGATCGGAGGCGGCCAGATTTTCTGCATCTTCTTTTGAGATCATTTTACACATATTGGTATCACATACA
>CBDUSM010000330.1:0-2130 GCA_965369825.1 uncultured Bacteroidales bacterium | reverse complement strand
AAGCACAAATCAATATTACTGAAGACCGTCCGTATGGAATGACCATTAACATGGGCGGTGATGATGTAACTGTTGTGGCAATCGTATATAAAAGGGGGGCATAATCCATGATACAAAAATCAGAATTTAAGGTTAAGGGTGAAGAGCTTCTAAAAAAAATAAAAGAGCTTATTCACGAAGGTAATGTAAGACGTATCATCATCAAGAATGAGGAAGGAAAATCTATCCTGGAAATACCCTTAACACTTGGTGTGATAGGCGCCGTAATAGCACCTGTCCTGGCAGCTGTAGGTGCTATTGGAGCACTTGCTACGAGTTATTCAATTGAAGTTGAAAGAACCGATCAGCCTGATGAATAGAATTACATCCCTTTTTGACATACAATACCCTATCATTCAAGGCGGTATGATTTGGTGCAGCGGCTGGGAACTTGCATCTGCCGTTAGTAATGCCGGCGGATTAGGCCTTATCGGAGGTGGCTCAATGGATCCTGATACTTTCAGGCACCATATTCGAAAAACGAAAGAAGCAACACATAAGCCATTCGGAGTAAATTTACCGCTGATCTACCCGCATATTCAGGATATGGTTAATATCGTAACCGAGGAAGAAGTGAAAATCGTATTCACATCAGCAGGGAGCCCTAAAAAATATACATCTTTCTTTAAAGAACATGGGATCAAAGTAGCTCATGTTATTGCAAATGTGAAATTTGCCATGAAATGCGAAGAGGCTGAGGTTGATGCCATTGTAGCTGAAGGCTTTGAAGCAGGCGGACATAATGGTTTTGAAGAAACAACAACCATGACATTGATTCCACTTGTCAGGCGGGCTGCTAAATCACCGCTTATTGCTGCTGGAGGAATCGGAACGGGTGGGGCTATGCTGGCAGCGATGGCCCTGGGAGCAGAAGGGGTACAAATTGGTAGCAGGTTTGCTGCTTCAGAAGAATCTTCAGCACATCATTCCTTCAAACAAAAAATTATTGACTCAAAAGATGGTGATACCAAATTGACTTTAAGGAAAGTAATTCCTGTTCGCCTGATAAAAAATGACTTTTTCTACAAAGTAGAAGAGCTTGAAAGCAAAGGGGCAACAGCCGAAGACTTGAAAAACCTGCTTGGCCGTGGAAGGGCCAGAAAAGGAATGTTTGAAGGTGATACTGTTAAAGGTGAACTGGAGATTGGTCAGGTATCGGCACTCATTGATGAAATAAAACCCACCCAAGCGATTATTACTGAAATTATGGAAGAGTTCGAAAGCGGTAGAAAGAACCTCCGGAATATTCATTTCTAAAAACAGGATCGTTGTTAAAACGCAGCATATAGCCCTGATGCTTGACGCTTGATATTTTTTCTTATTTTTGTCCGATCAATTGCTACAAGGAGGAAAATTATTATTTTAAAAAAACTGATATGAATTTTGATTTCACAGAAGAACAAATAATGATCAGGCAGGCAGCCCGCGACTATGCTGAGCGAGAGTTGATCAAGGATGTTCTGGAAAGGGATGCCAAAGCAGAGATTCCCTGGAAGCATATAAAAAACCTGACAGAGCTTGGTTTCTTTGGAATGATGGTTGATCCCAATTACGGTGGTGGTGGCATGGATACCATGTCATATGTGTTGGCAATAGAAGAAATTTCAAAAGTTGATGCAGCAATGAGTGTTATCATGTCGATTCATAACTCGCTAGCATGTTACGGGGTAGAAAAATATGGAAGCGATGAATTGAAGAAAAAATATTTGCATACCCTGGCCGCTGGGAGAAGATTGGTGCTTTCCTTTTATCTGAACCGGAGGCCGGATCAGACGCCTCATCTCAGCGGACAATGGCAGAAGATAAAGGAGACCACTATTTACTCAATGGCACAAAGAACTGGATCTCCAGTGCCAAAAGCGGATCCATTTATATCGTCATTGCACAAACACATCCGGAGCTAAAGCATAAAGGCATCAATGCATTTGTGGTTGAAAAAGAAACACCCGGTATTTCACTTGCACCACATGAAGATAAAATGGGAATGCGTAGCTCCGACACCCATAGTGTTATGTTTACCGATGTAGTAGTTCCAAAGGAAAACAGAATTGGAGCAGATGGCTTTGGCTTTAAACATGCCATGCACGCGTT
>CBDUSM010000329.1:0-2134 GCA_965369825.1 uncultured Bacteroidales bacterium | reverse complement strand
CCAGTCTGAAACAGTGTGGAAGCAAGCTGATAAATATGAAATTCCACGTATTAGTTTCGTGAACAAAATGGACCGTTCAGGAGCCGATTTTATTAATGTCCTGACACATATCGAGCAAAAACTTAATGCAAAACCCATCCCTGTTCAATTACCTATTGGTGCTGAGGATGAGTTTGTGGGAGTTGTTGATTTGATCAAAAATAAAGCTTATCGTTGGATAGATGAAACGCTTGGCGCACAATATAATGAACTTTCTGTGCCTGAGAACATGACGGAATTGACTGCAATATATAGGGCGAAGTTGATTGAAGGTGTTGCCGAGGAAAGCGACGAGTTATTGAAAAAATACATTGATGATCCTGAATCTATTACAGAGGATGAAATCAATGCAGCTATTCGTGAAGCAACACTGGAAATGCGAATTACACCAGTGCTGTGTGGAGCAGCCTTTAAAAATAAAGGAGTGCAAAATTTGTTAGATGCTATCGTACGCTATCTCCCTTGTCCCACTGATGTGCCTCCGGTCTCAGGCGTAAATCCATTTACGAATAATGAAGAAATCCGCCATGCTGATGCTTCTGAGCCCTTCAGTGCGTTGACATTTAAGATAACGACTGATCCTTTTGTTGGAAGGATTGCATTTTTTAGGGTTTATTCTGGAAAACTGAAAGCTGGTGGAATTGTATTGAACAGTAATACAAATAAAAAAGAAAGAATATCCCGTATCATGCAGATACATGCTGATAAACAAAAACCATTAGAACAAATTGAAGCTGGTGATATTGGTGCTGCGGTTGGATTTAAACAAATTCGAACTGGTGATACTTTGTGTGATATAAAACATCCCATTAGACTTGAAACAATTGAATTTCCTGAGCCTGTTATCAGAGTAGCCATTGAACCAAGGACACAGGATGATGTTGCGAAACTGGAAATTGCCTTGCGAAAGCTTACAGAAGAGGATCCAACATTTACAGTGCTTGTAGATGAAGAGACAGGGCAAACAATTATCAATGGAATGGGAGAGCTTCATCTGGAAATATTGATTGATCGCTTAAAAAGGGAATTCAATATTGAAAGTAATCAGGGAGTCCCTCAAGTTGCATACAAAGAGGCCATTACATCAACAGTAGAATATCATGAAGTATACAAAAAGCAAACGGGAGGCAGGGGCAGATATGCCGATATTTTAGTTGAAGTTGGGCCTGCAGAAGACAGCGTTAGAGGATTGCAGTTTATTAATGATGTTAAAGGGGGGAATATTCCAAAAGAGTTTATTCATGCTGTTGAGAAAGGATTCTCATCGGCAATGAGCAATGGAGTGTTGTTGGGATTTCCTATGTATAATCTTCGGGTTAGGTTAATTGATGGATCATATCATTCTGTTGACTCTGATGCATTATCATTTGAGATTGCCGGAAGTCTGGCTTTTAGAGAAGCCTGTAAATTGGCAAATAATGTATTGTTAGAACCCATTATGTCCCTTAACATTGTTACTCCTGGAGAGTTTTTGGGAGACGTAACAAGCGACCTGAATAAAAGAAGGGGCCATATTGAAAATGTTGTTTCCAAAGTTGGCGGGGGGCAGGAGGTTAGCGTTAAGGTTCCCCTGGTTGAAATCTTTGGGTATGTAACAATTTTGCGAACAATTACATCAGGGAGAGCAACTCAAAGCCTGGAATTTTCGCACTATGCACCGGTTCCAAAAGAACTAACAGAAGAAATTATTCTTAAAATCAAGGGATATATTCTTAGTAATTAAGAATTGTTATAACAAAAAAAAATATAAAGTGAGTCAGAGGATCAGAATAAAATTAAAATCGTACGACTACAATCTGGTTGATAAATCAGCCGAAAAGATTGTTAAGACTGTTAAGGCAACAGGAGCTGTTGTTAGCGGACCAATACCATTACCAACAGATAAAAAAATTTTCACGGTTAACAGGGCTACTTTTGTAAATAAAAAGGCAAGAGAACAGTTCCAGTTGTGTTCATATAAAAGGTTGCTTGATATTTATAGCACGACTTCTAAAACCATTGATGCTCTTATGAAGCTGGAGCTACCAAGTGGCGTTGAAGTTGAAATTAAGGTTTAATTATTTGCTGATTCCAATGCTTTAAAAAATAGAATAAG
>CBDUSM010000328.1:0-2166 GCA_965369825.1 uncultured Bacteroidales bacterium | reverse complement strand
CTTTGATCTGGTTAATGTTTCCAATAAATCCCTCACTCCGGTTATCCATATCTGTAACACTTGCCAACCCAATAAATCCGGATGTCAAATGGGTTGTTCGAAGCATTTCGGCAACTCTCTCAGCTTCAAGCTTGTCGCCAATAATGATAAAGCGTTTCCCGGAACTTTCACCCAGCCGATACTTCCTGATTCCCAGCAAATGAAAAACAAACCGTAAACCTGTCATACTGATCATGCCCCAGAGGGCCCCCAGAATGATCAAAGCACGGGAATATCTGTATGTTTCACTTATTAGCGCATAAATCACAAGGATTGCCACAGTCCCAATAAAAATGCCCCGGGTGATATTTCTTAACCTAATCGGCCGGTCGTAACCACCACTCAGAAAAACAGAAAATAACCAGACAAAAATATAAAGAGGAACAGCAATGGTAATAAACTCAACAGGGTATTGTCCTCCATCTAAATAAATAATATATTGTTCCCAATAATGCTTGATCATGTAAATTCCTGCATAGATCATAATAGTATCAAGCAATGGGAAAAATATTGCGCTTAGAAAACGTTTTAGGACAGAAAGAGAAGCCCGGAAATAGATGGCCAGGTTGATTAAAAAGGAAAACAGTTTGGCATTCTTTTGTGAGAAATGTTTTTTAGCAAAAATGATCATCGCGTTGTAAAAAACACGAACATAGTTAACACTACTTTTACTTGTCGATTCTCCCTTATAGTGGATTATCCTGGTTTGAGGAAAATAGTAGTTTTTGAATCCTGCCTCTGTTATCCGGTACGAAAGGTCAATATCTTCGCCATACATAAAGAAATTTTCATCGAGCAAACCGGCTTTATCCAGTGCCTTTTTTCGCAAAAGCATAAAAGCTCCTGATAAGATATCAACCTCATGAACTTCATCTTTATCGAGATACCCAAGATGGTATTGTCCAAACTTTTTTGAATGAGGAAAGAGCCTGGCCAGGCCAAAAACTTTATAAAATGCAACAGCTGGAGTTGGTAATCCTCTTTTTGATTCAGGAAGGAATTTGCCTTTTCCGTCAAGCATTTTCACCCCAAGCCCTCCGGCTTCAGGGTGAGCATCCATAAAATCAATTATTTTTAAAAATGTATCTTCCTCAACAACAGTATCGGGGTTAAGAAGCAGAATATATTCCCCTTTTGCCTTTTTAATCGCCTGGTTGTTTGCTTTGGAGAATCCGGCATTTTCTCTGTTTTTAATTAAAATTATTTCCGGAAATTTCTTCGCGATCATCTCAACCGAGCTATCCACAGAGTTATTATCAACAACGAACACTTCTGTATCCAGGTCTTTCACAGCCTTTCTAACCGACAGCAAACACTGTTCAAGGAAATACTTGACGTTGTAATTTACTATGACAATTGATAGTTTCATAGAGGGATCGTTCATCTGATTAGCGAAGTGGGGCCCAATCCGCAAAATATTCTATCACAACGTTTGTTTTCGGATCAGTAGTATAGAAATCATTTGAATTATATGTCCAGCCCATAGTTTTTGATCCGCCACCACTTTGCGTTGTAATTAAAAATCTATTGGCGAGGTTACCGATATACCTCGCCTGATTTCTGGGTGAACCCTGGTCGCCACCGCTTGGGTCGATTGGAACCCAGCCATAGTTAGGTAGATAAATTTCTACCCAGCGATGAAACACATCATCCATGCTTACATCATCTCCTCTAACAACAACTGCGCCTACATATCGTGCCGGCAAGCCTGCTGCCCGGCACATCGAAATATAGACAAATGAGTACTCTGAACAGGATCCATTGCCTCTTTCCAAAACTGTAGGTGCAGTATTCCATCCACCAACCATCTCATAATACATATTGTCAATCAGGTAGTTAAAAATATTTCTGGCAACCCAGTAGGCATTTGTTTCATTTCCAACCACAAAATCTACGGCTTCCCTGATCACCGGGTGGTGAATCTGGTATTTTTCATTATCTTCCAAATAAATAGCTGTAATATCAGAAGGTATCTCATCTAAGGTTCCAACCTCATCAGGAAAAATAAAATACCTGACATTATATATTTTTGCCTCCGTGATCATAACTGCCTCTCTAATCCCTCCAGCCATGATATCATTATAATGATAATGACGGGTGCCATGTTTTCGCCCGAAGCGAAGCGGA
>CBDUSM010000327.1:0-2172 GCA_965369825.1 uncultured Bacteroidales bacterium | reverse complement strand
TTTTGTACTTTTGGTCATAACTTTTTGATTTTTCAAGTATTAACACTTATACGAATGAAGTTATGAAAAATGACACTTCTCTATTTATCAACAGAGAGATCAGCTGGTTACATTTTAACGGAAGGGTATTGCAGGAAGCTGTTGATAAAGCCAATCCTTTGATAGAGCGATTAAAGTTTCTTGGCATCTTTTCGAATAACAGGGATGAATTTTTCAGGGTTCGTGTTGGAACGATCAACAGGATGCTGAATGTTAAAAATTTGGATTATAAGATCAAATTTGATCCAAAAGAGGTTTTATCTGAGATCAATAAGATTGTTATTCAGCAAGAGGAAGATTTTACAAATGCTTACAGGGAGATTGTTGATGAACTGAAAGAAGATGGGATTTTTATTATTAATGAAAAACAATTATCTGAGCAACAGGGAGGGTTTGTAAAACAATACTTTAATGACAATATCTGGCCTCATCTTTTTCCTATCATGCTCAATAATATCCACCATGAGAACTCTTTGATCGATAGCTCTCTATATCTTTTGGTTGATCTTTATTCTGAGAATGAAGAAATTGAAAACAACCAGGCTATTATTAAAATCCCAACGGATAATATCTCACGGTTTTTAATTCTTCCAAAAGAAAATGGAAAACATTACATTTTGTTACTTGACGACGCAATCAGGCATTGCCTCTCTGATATTTTCTCCATTCTTGGCTATGATACATACAACGCATATACTATAAAATTCACCAGGGATGCTGAATTGGATATTGATAATGATGTAGCGAAAAGTTTTATGGCTATTATGACCGAAAGTATCAAAAAAAGAAGAAAAGGTGTTCCCGTCCGGTTTGTTTATGAAGAAACCATCCCACCGGAATTACTTAAGAAATTGATTAAGAAGTTAAAAATTTCGGAAAATGATAACTTGAGAAGTGGTGGCCGCTATCATAATTTCAAGGATTTCATGTCGTTCCCCCATATTGGCCCCGATCATTTGTATTATCCTCCCATGCCCCCTTTGCCACATAGAGATCTCCCGCACAATAAAAGTATACTGGATGCTGTCAGGAAACGAGATATTATGTTGCATTTCCCTTACCAATCGTTTCACTACATTATTGATTTTTTGCGTGAGGCTTCAGTGGATCCGAGAGTGAAGGCAGTTAAAATGACATTTTATCGTACCGCCAAACATTCCATGGCTATGAATGCATTAATAAACGCCGCACGTAATGGAAAGCAGGTAACTGTATTTATGGAAATCCAGGCCAGATTTGATGAAGAAGCAAATATTTATTGGACCAACAGGCTTCAGGAGGAAGGGGTTAAGATTATTCAAACTATTCCGGGCTTTAAGGTCCATTCTAAACTTATACTTATAAGCCGGCTGGAAGATGGAGAGGAGATATATTATGCAAATATCAGCACCGGAAATTTTAATGAATCAACAGCAAAGGTATATGCTGACGACAGCCTGTTAACAGCGAATCAAAGCATTGCAACTGATGTTGACAAGGTGTTTAAGTTATTTGAAACCCGGTATCACCCCCCTGAGTTTGAAAGTCTTATTGTTTCTCCTTTTCAAAATCGTAATTTTTTTATGCGGATGCTTACTAATGAGATTAAAAACAAGGAGGAGGGTAAAGATGCCTGGATCATTATTAAGCTAAACAGCCTTGTTGATAGGAAAATAGTGAGAAAATTATACCAGGCTAGTGAGGCGGGTGTTAAAATTCAACTAATTATCAGAGGCCTCAGTGTGATAAAACCGGGTGTTTCCGGTTTAAGTGACAATATTAACGCTTTTGGTGTAGTTGACAGGTTTCTTGAACACTCAAGAGTTTATGTTTTTTGCAACGAAAACGATAATAAATATTATATCTCTTCGGCTGACTGGATGCAACGTAACTTTGACCATCGGATTGAAGTAACCTGCCCTATAAATGATAAAAATATTCAAAAGGAGCTTTGGACTATGCTGCAAATCCAGCTGCAAGATAATTGTAAAGCCAGGTTGCTTGATGTTGATGATATTAATCGATATAAAAAAACCACATCGAAGAAAAAAATCAGATCTCAGTTTGAAACCTATGCGTTTTTTAAACAGCTTTGATTTTTCAGCACGACACTATTTCGTTTATCTTTGCATGGAAAAAATTGTATTATGATAT
>CBDUSM010000326.1:0-2208 GCA_965369825.1 uncultured Bacteroidales bacterium | reverse complement strand
GATAAATTTCGATAAACAAAAGCTGGAAGATGATTTTCATACGCTGACTGACTATCTGCTGCAGGCAGATGCTCAATTTTTTATGTTTAGGGATTTTCAGTCACGCAATATAATGATATTGAGTAATTCCCCTTATTTTATTGATTATCAAGGGGGTAGGAGGGGTGCTTTGCAATACGACCTCGCTTCATTGCTGTTCCAGGCAAAAGCAAAGTTGCCATTTGAAGTACGTGATCAATTGTTGCATTATTACCTGAATAAACTGGAAGAAATTATTTCTGTCGATCGTGATAAGTTTATCCGGTTTTACCATGGTTATATTTTGATCAGGATTATTCAGGTGTTGGGGACATATGGATACAGGGGACTATATGAAAATAAATCCCATTTTATCCAGAGCATTCCCTATGCATTAAAAAACCTTGAGTGGTTGTTGGCCAATATTTCACTACCTGTTGATCTTCCCGAGCTATGGCGTGCACTAAAACAAATTCTGAGGAATGAAGATCAGTTTACTCATTCAGACGATAGAAGGGGTTTAAAAGTTATTGTAAATAGTTTCTCATATAAAAAGGGGATTCCAAAAGATATGTCTGGTCATGGCGGTGGCTTTGTTTTTGATTGCAGGGCTTTGCCCAATCCCGGCAGGGAGGAGAAGTATAGGTTTTTCTCAGGAATGGATGAACCCGTATCTGAATTTCTTAACGCCCAACCTGAAGTAGAAAAGTATCTAAAAAGTATCTATACAATCATCGACCAATCTGTTGAAACATACCTTAACAGAGGCTTTTCACATTTAATGGTTAGTTTTGGATGCACCGGTGGTCAGCATCGGTCCGTATTTTGTGCGAAAACGCTAATGCAACATCTGATTGATAAGTTCTCAGTTGACGTTTCACTTAAGCATCGGGAAAAGGAGAATTGGGTTAGGAAGTAACTTGAAAATTGATGGATTATAGCAATAAGACGGAATCAGAATGGGAGAGGTGAAAATCGAAGTAAATAAAACGGTTCAAAAAAAACAGGCAAAACCATATGCAAGCAATGATCCTCGCAGCAGGTATTGGCTCAAGATTAAAACCAATAACCGATAATAAGCCAAAAGCATTAATTGAGATTAATGGAATACCAATGCTGGAAATCGTAATCAAACGATTAATTCACTTTGGATTTACAAGAATTATCATCAATGTCCACCACCTGGCTAACCAGATAATTGATTTTTTGAAAGTGAATGATGATTTTGGGATTGAGATCCTGATTTCTGATGAAAGTAATCAGTTACTGGATACAGGCGGAGCAATATTTCATGCCAGGCAGCTCATCGGCAATAACCTTCCAATGTTGATCCATAATGTTGATGTTTTGACGGAGACAGATTATCAGGAATTCTATCATTTTCATTTGCAAAGCGATGCATTGGTTTCACTTGCCGTACAACAGCGTTCTACTAACAGGTATTTTTTATTTGACGAGAATAATATCCTTTGTGGATGGAAGAATGATAAAACGGGTGAAACGAAACAGAGCAGAAGAATCACAGGTCAGGTGGTTCCAATGGCCTTTAGTGGTATTCATATAATTGGACCCGATTTTTTTAAAAAAGCCCTGGCAAATAATTGTCTGCCTTCCGATAGTGTTTGTTTTTCCATAATTGATGTTTATCTTTGTCTATCCGCCCGGAATAAAATTAATGCTTTCGATCACTCCGGAACACTTTTTCTGGATATGGGTAAGCATGAAAACCTGCAAGAAGCAGCGCGCATATTGAAAAATAGTATTTAAATAAAACAAAAACCGTGTCAGTTTTTCTTGATAAGATCAGTTCATATTTAATTGATAATCATCTGGATTCATTAGACAAGGTTTGTGTTGTGCTTCCCAACAGAAGAGCAGGGCTGTTTCTGAAAAAGTACCTGTCGCAGCGGATCAATAAACCGATATGGATGCCGACGGTTTTTGGGGTTGAAGATTTTATTCTTGAATACTCAGGCTGTCAGTTATTGGATCCTGTCGCGCTCCTTTTTGAATTATATGAGACGCACCGGGATGTGGAAAAAGAAAATGCAGATACGTTTGATGAGTTTATTCACTGGGGTAAGGTTTTGTTAAATGATTTCAACGAGATTGATCAATACCTTATTGATCCTCAAAAACTGTTTTCTTACTTGAATGATGTTAAAGCAATGTCTGTCTGGAACCTGAACC
>CBDUSM010000325.1:0-2218 GCA_965369825.1 uncultured Bacteroidales bacterium | reverse complement strand
ATTTTTCCAATAGTTTTTTTTGTTTTACCATCGTATGCCGAAACGAGCCATTCTTCTTCAGGCAACTTGGTTTTATCGTCAACATAGAGAGCAACAACGATGAAATCATTCCGTAATCGTTTCAGCACCTTCGGATCTGACCAAACATTGGCTTCCATTTCACGGCAGTTAACACACCCATGGCCCGTAAAATCAATGAATATGGGCTTATTTTGTTCCCGCGCACATTTCAAACCCTGCTCATAATCGAAGTATCCTTCCAATCCGTGAGGTAAATGAAGAAAATCACTGTATTTCGGCCTTTCACAGATAGAAGATGGCTTATGATCACCCCCTCCTGAGCCCATGGTCAATTGTGCGTTCTCTCGAATGATGTTATTTAAATCAAAATCATGAGATTGTTGCGGGGGCATATACCCTGATAATGCTTTAAGTGGTGCGCCAAACATGCCCGGAATCATGTAAACAACAAAAGAGAATGTAATAATTGCCAGTGTAATTCTGGTGACACTGATGAATGGTACATCGCTATCATGAGAAAACTTCAATTTACCTAACAGATAAAATCCCATCAGTGTAAAAATAACAATCCAAAAAGCCAGGTAAACTTCACGATCAAGGAGACCCCAATGGTAGGTTTGGTCAGCTATACTTAAAAATTTCAGACCCAAAGCTAACTCAATAAAACCAAGGATCACTTTAACTGAGTTCAACCAGCTCCCTGATTTTGGAAGGTTAGCAAGCCATGATGGAAAAAACGCAAATAATGTAAAAGGCAGTGCAAAAGCCAGTGAAAACCCAAACATGCCAATAATTGGTTTCAGCACATCACCTCCGGCTGATTCAACAAGAATAGCTCCAACCAATGGGCCGGTACAAGAAAAGGAAACCAGAACAAGGGTGAAAGCCATAAAAAAGGCGCCGGTAAATCCACCTTTATCCGCTTGTTTATCCGCTTTGGTGACCATCCAGCTTGGCAGCGTAATTTCAAATGCGCCCAGAAAAGAGGCAGCAAAAATCATAAAAATCAGGAAAAAGAGTACATTAGGAACCCAATGCGTGCTGAGGAAATTTGCAAAATTCGCCCCAAGTGTAACAGCAACAATAGTACCGATAATGGTATATATAGCAATTATGGACATACCATAAACAATAGCCTGGAACCTTGCCCTTTTCTTATTTGCACTATCATGCATAAAGAAAGTCACGGTCATTGGTATCATCGGAAAAACACATGGCGTTAATATACCAGCAAAACCAGCCAGCATAGCAACAAAGAAAAACAGCCACAGTGACCGTTTCAGTTTACCTTGAACATCAGGCTCTGTAACCTCATCGGAGACAAGAACATCTTCACCTGCTGAGGTTTCCTCTCCAACACTCAATGTCAGAGACTCTAAACCAGGAACCGAAACCTTCTTTTTCTCAGATGATTCCGAAGTAAGTTGAGTTGAAGCATCCTTATCTTCATGAAAGGCAAATGAAAATTCCTCATCATCAGGAGGTAAGCATTTCGTATCATCACAACACATGAAATTCACATATCCCTTTACTGTTACCGGCTTGTCGGTGAGCAAACGTACTCTTTGGGTGAAGATGGCTTCCTCTGCAAAATACTTAAGTACCATTTCAAAATTATCGTCGTACTCCTCAATGGCTTTTGATTCCTCAACATTACCGATTAGTTCATACCCATCAACATCCTCAAACACAAAGGTTGTAGCCGGAGGGCTCATGGGGATATCCTGAGAATAAAGATGCCATTTATACTCTATCGTTGCCTTGAAAATTAATTCTACTTCATTGCCCCCGATCTCCTTGCTTTCAACATACCACTTAACTGGTTCATAAATCTGTGAAATTCCGAAGAAAGAAAACAGAAAAATGAAAGTTGATAACAGATAGGCTTTCTTTAAATAAGTCATAATGTTCAAATTAAAATGAATATGATTTGAGGCTGCAAAGGTAATAAATACGGATAAACCGGAATTGTTAAATTTTGTTATATTATTATGTATATCTGTTGATCTTAAACATGGAATTATCTTATTTCCAGACGATATATATTTTTTGTATTGAAAGTGATCTTAAAGCGTTCGTCAATTCTGTGCCCGATCAACCATACAATATCATTTCCAGAGATCAATAACCATGCGTCTTCTTTTTCAGGAAGAGAAATTTTATTGTCAATAAAAAAATCGCTTATTTTTTTCCTTCC
>CBDUSM010000324.1:0-2226 GCA_965369825.1 uncultured Bacteroidales bacterium | reverse complement strand
TATTGTTGTACTCATTAAAAAACAGTAGTGATTATTATATAATATTAGTTAGTCCATAACGCACCTTACAGCGGTAGCGGTGTTCCATGTACCTAAATTGCGCAATATTATGTCAGCCGCAGCATTGAAACCACGGTACCAGGGAGTATTATTATCAAGGGTTGATGAATAGAGAGTGGTCCCCTCCGTCAGGGAATAAAACCCGCCCTCGTACCAGTAGCCTGTGGTTAATAATTTGTATCCATACAAATCCGTTCCATTTCCGTTGTTGGCCCATCCAGAAGTTGATTTAAGATTTTTACCGGCATCAAAGCCCCTCCAATCTTCCTGATTCCATACCGGGTGCCCGATGGGAAAATTGAAATCTACCATTCCTTCCAAAACTTTGAATTCTTCATCGGTCGGGATGTGCCAACCTTCGGGACATATTCCCCGGGCCCGTAGCTCGGTAGCGTATTGCATCAACTCATCCCAAATGTACAGGCCTCCACGATCATTGCAAAAGGTTGTTGAATTCCCGTAACAGTACTTTTAGATTGTTCCGTTATTGGTTTGCGTTTGGTTTCCCATTATCATTTCCCCAACATTCAGGTTCTCTTTCATCCAGCATTGCCCGCCTACCTGTATGGTATGATACTATTGAGTATCGTAAAGCAATGAATCCAATCCCGGACAGGCTATATTTGTTGCAAACTGCATAATATATTCCTGGCTCATCTCCGGTGATTTTACTATCCCTGACTCGCCGTACTCGGAATAGGCAATCATCAAAAGTTCGTCACCCAATTCAAAGGGAAGTTCTCCAAGCAGCTGCAAGGTTTTTAATGGTGGAACAGGAACAGTCTGTCCGGTATGGCTCAGGCTAATGGCTTGTCCGGCTTTGCCCGGATTGCAAAGCATCTTTATAGTTTTAGTCTGACCCTCACAATTCGCGGTCAGAAAATAGCATGATTCCTTTCCGGGAGTGAATGAAAATGTATGTTGGCCTGCATCCAATACATTATTTGTGCTGAGGAGATTTTGCCCAAGCAGGTTTGAAACCAACATTTTAACGATTGCTGTTCCTGGCACATTAAGCTGTACAGAAGTCTGGTTGTGAAAAGGGTTGGGGTAGTTTTGGTGTAAACAAAAAGCAGGATCTGCTTCATCGACCCCATCTTCAATTCCGGTAATAATAAGAGTAAGCGAAAGATCGGGAGGGTAAAGTATTATTTCACCGCCCTGGGTGACATTTTTTACAATAACGCTATCCAGCGAAATTGGCTGGCCATTGTTGTCCCCTGTAAAGGTTAGCTCAATGTTCTGGCCAATCAGGTTTGCAGCAAGTGTACTGACAATCACTGCAAAAACAAACATTACTTTTTTCATAGATGTATGTTTTTTAGGTTTGATAATTAATAAATACATATTATGGTTACAGTCATCCGAAGTTAAGCTCCGGATTTTGATAGCTTTCGCATCCACCGCCAGTGGAATGTAAAAAACACAATACAAAGAATGATAAGTAGCCCGTTAACCATCATGGTTCGGTTTGCACGATGTTTCACCGAACAGATTTTATCGGCTTTTGCGGCTTCATACATTGCGCGTAAGGTTTGGTCATCAGGTGAAAAGGCCTTTTCCTTGTCAGATGAAGAATAGATGTCCATTTTGTAGTTGTCGAATGATGCCAGGCTGGGGGTTTTGTTGTAGTTCCGCTCTGCATACAAAGGATCGCCAAGATCGATAACAGCGTTAACGAAGGCGGCAACGGATATGATTACTGTAATTACGGTGACGAGGCATACTGCGTAACCGTAAATCATTGGAATTTTGCTTTGCTTTTCCATAGTTTATATTATATTTTTAATGATTATTTAAGTGAACCGGATTAATTTCTTATTTTTGTTTTTTATTCGATTTTGCAGTAAAAGTAGCTTCATGGCCATCGGATAGATTGAATCTCTCTTGTAAATCGTTTGCAAAATATTTTACAAGCGTTTTACTATCAAAAACTTAAATAATTTACCAGTTTTGCACAACGTAAATAAAAATCATTTTGAGTTGCTAAAACAAAGTATCGTGGTCACCATGAAAGAGTCATATCCCGGCATCAACCCTTCAATTTCTGATTGGAAGGGGCAGGAGATCACCGATTTCCAGGAAGAACTGTTGATAAAGGTAAATGCCCATATCAGCGATAAATGGTTTTACAATCACATTAAATCTGAAAACAAATCACTGCCC
>CBDUSM010000323.1:0-2238 GCA_965369825.1 uncultured Bacteroidales bacterium | reverse complement strand
AAAATAAACAGACCACTTCATGCGCTGAATATCAGCGTGTATATTAAAGGGATACAAGATTTTAGAAATGAGTACAAAGGGAAGATTTGGCTCGAAGTATTAATTATTCAGGGCTATAACGATAGCAGGAAAGAGTTGGAATTATTGAAGAAAGCATTCTGGAAGATCCGCCCCGATAGCATACAGGTGAACACACTTGACAGGCCCGGGGCCATAAAAGATCTTCGCACAGCTTCACGGGCTCAACTTAAAGAGATTGTTGGTTTTTGGGAACTTGATAATGTTGAGATCATCGCTGCTGCCCCCAAAAGAAAAAATATTCAATCATACAGAAAGGATATTGAAGCCACCATTCTGGAAACAATTTACCGACGGCCCTGTACCCTTGAGGACCTTACTAAAATTCTCGGATTGCATATGAATGAAGTGAACAAATACCTCGATGTATTGGAAGCTGACAACAAAGTTGAATCATCTCATCAGAAGAGAGGGATATTCTATCAAATCAAACACAAATGAATTGATTGAACAATTTTATTGTGAAACTTGTATATTTGGAACATCATTTAGCTATCATGATGCTTAAAAGAGGATTCGATATTTTTTTCTCCATTATTGCCTTGATACTTTTATCTCCTATTTGTATCTTGTTGGCGGTATGCATTGTGTTGGGTTCGAGAGGGGGTGTTTTTTACACACAGGAAAGAGTAGGAAAAGATGGCCGTGATTTCAGGCTCATTAAGTTCCGTACAATGATTATTGGAGCCTCTTTACAGGGGCTGTTAACCATTGGAGAGAATGATCAGCGAATTACACGTTTTGGACGTTTTCTTCGATCATATAAAATTGATGAAATACCACAAATAATTAATATTATAAAAGGAGAAATGAGTTTCGTTGGCCCTCGCCCTGAGGTCCGGAAATATGTAGCCCTCTATTCGAAAGAACAATTGAAGGTTCTGGCGGTTAGGCCCGGACTTACTGATTATGCTTCACTCGAGTTTTTTAATGAAAGCACCCTAATTGGTTGCTCTGATAACCCTGAAGAAACCTATATCAATGAAATATTGCCCGCCAAACTTGCTTTAAATTTAAAATATATCGACGATCAAAATCTAAAGACAGATTTTTTTATCATCTTAAAAACCCTCTTGCGGATAATTAATCGTACTTAGGTGGAATTCATGTGGTTATAGAAGAGACTCTGAAAGCTTGTCTAATTCTGCCACTTTATCCTGATACCCCATTTTTTCATAACCATACTTCAGATTATCCGTTAATCTTTTAATAATAGTTACGTTATCGCATGGGGTATAATAGGATTTATTGGGCTTAAGTTTAAGTTGCTTGATAAACAGGTCAACTTCTCTTCTGGTAAAAACGGCACCTTTGTTAAACGGATTGATATAGAAAAGAATATCCTTTTGGGCAAGAGGCTTATTGTTTGTTTTTCGAAATTCGTTGGCATAAACCAAAATAAAATGTTGAGGGAGATTGACACCAAAAACAGGTAAGTTCAACTTTTGAGATATTATCATATATAGAATCCCAAGCGAAACCGGATTACCTTTTTTTGTTTCGAGGACGTTGTTTATGTAGGAATTTTGAGGTGAATGAATATTGGTTTTATTAGCCGTGAATTTATATATCTCATAAAAGATATGATTTATAACTTTTACTTTTTCCAGGGCCGTTAACTGATCATTAAGTTCAAGCCAGGTATCCTTCCTTATTTTTTCAATTTTTTCAATGACTTTATTTACATTAAGGTCAGGATATTTATGTCTTGTTAACAGGATGAACCCCTTTAACATATCATTCTGGTTCGAAGAAGCCCAATTATTAAATTCAACATAAAGGCTCTCCATTTGAAGGGTGTGGGTGATATATTCGATTCGATGTTGAATTGTATCATCGAACGAGTTTTCCCATGCATTTTCAAGAAAAGGTATAGCCTCTATTCCATATGAAATGATTTTTTTACTAATCTGGTTGTACATACTGATGTCAGGCTCGTCAAGCAGACTAATCAATGCGTAAAGTTCATTTTTTTCAGGCAAATTGTACATATATTCTCTCAGATATTTAACCTTTTATTAATAATGAAAGCGATTAAACAAACTTCCTTAAAGTTGTTGTGGTTAATTTGTACGCAAAATCAGAGTGAAAGATACACTAATTTGTAAAAACTGTATAACGTTTTGAGGGTGAAGGGGGTTATCATTAACTAAATACGCT
>CBDUSM010000322.1:0-2260 GCA_965369825.1 uncultured Bacteroidales bacterium | reverse complement strand
ACTATTTGAGTTTCTGTCGCTGTTTATTGGCAGCCTGACACCCTTGTACCATGCGCCCCCGGTTGGGAAAGTAACGGGTGAGCATGTAGCATATATCCAGTTCATCCCAAAGACAAAACGGTTGGAGAGGCTGTAATTGAGGACGACGGAGATGTCATGTGGTTTGTCATAAGGGGAAACATAGGCTTTTCCATTATTGATTTCGGCAATGGTTCTTTCCGAATGTGATAGCGTATAGCTGATCCATCCTGTAAGTCGCCCTTCAATGAGTTTTACAAGCAGTTCCAGGCCGTACGACTGAGCTTTCCCAAACCTGAGTTCGCCTTCAAGTTCCTGGTTCAATAATAATTCGGCATGGTCTTTAAAATCAATGGCATTCTTGATTTTTTTATAAAAAGCTTCCAATGATGCTTCAATAATATTTTCTTTGAAATTTCTGAAATATCCGATGGCAATTTGATCAGCCACCTGAGGTTTAACATTTGGGGAGCTTGAAAACCAGATATCTAAAGGTGTGCCTGCTGTTGAGTTTGATGCCAGGTGAATATATTGTCTGTTTCTTGCATAACTAACTTTAAGGGAAGAAACTTCATTTAAAGAGTAGCTGGCCCCAAATCTGGGTTCTAAACCAAAATGGGTGTTGAATATTTCTCCTTTTGCAAAAACAGTTGAGTCAATGGCATTGTAATCATCATCAAAATTATACAAAACCGCTGTGCCAATATTATTAAACAATGAGAAGCGAAGGCCGTACTTCAAGCTCACGTGTGCACCTATTTTTTGCTCATTACTTATGTAAACCCCGCTTTCAAGGGCGTTGCTGCGTGGAACTTCAAATTCACTGAAAAAAGGTTCTTCTCCCAGTCCTTTTGCTGTTCCGGGATAAAATTGATGGAATATGGTGTTAGCCCCAAATGTTATGGTGTTATTGGGGGTTAAGTAATAAGCAAAGTCTGCTTTAAAATTATAATCATAAAGTTTGGCAAACCAAATGAACGAATTGGCCTGGCCTTCCGGAACGCCCAGGCTGTATTTGAACCGGCTGTAAACGGCGGTGAAATTTGAAAATATTTTTTTTGAGAAGAGGTGGTTCCATCTCATAGAAAGGGTCTGGGTTCCCCAACCCATTTTAAAATCGTCGTTACTGAATATGTCTTTTCCTGAATAGGCCGAAATAAATATCCGGTTGTTATCATTCAATTTAACATTCATTTTTCCATTCAAATCGTAGAAGTAGAGCGCATTATCCCTTAGATTTTCATTGCTTGACAGTTTTAGGAACAAATCGGCATACGTTCTTCTACCGGAAACAATATAAGATATCTTATCTTTCACGATTGGCCCCTCCAGGGTTAAACGGCTTGAGATGGTTCCAATACCTCCTGAGCCTGAAAATTTCTTCATATTCCCTTCTTTCATCCTTATATCCAGCAGCGATGAAAGCCGCCCGCCATAAGAAGCCGGAATATCCCCTTTATAAAGTGTAACATCTTTGATGGCATCATTATTGAAAACAGAAAAGAACCCCATCAGGTGTGAAGCATTGTAAATGGTAGCCTCATCAAGTATGATCAGGTTCTGGTCAGGACTCCCTCCCCTTACACTAAAGCCTGAGCCTCCCTCGCTTGTAGCCTGGACGCCAGGTAGTAATTGAATGGCTTTAATAATATCTACTTCACCCATAAAGGCCGGGATCTTTTTAATAGAACGACTATCAATCTTAAAAGTACTCATCTCAGGTTTCCTGAGGTTTTCTCCTTTCATTTCTCCTTTTATCAAAACTTCAGTCAGCATCTCCTGATTTATCTCAAGCTCGATATTTAATGTGAGATCTGATTGTAAATTAATTGTTTTCTGAATTGTTTGAAACCCCACGTATGAGAATATCAAAGTGTATTTTCCTTCCGGAAGGCTAATGGAATAGAACCCATAAAGATTAGTTGCGTTTCCGGTTTCCAACTCTTCGATGTAAATTGTTGCACCAAGCAACTCTTCGCCATTCGTTGCATCAGTAACAGTGCCGCTAATTGTATATCTGTCAATGCCTATGGGGTCTTCCGCTGAAAGAGGCCCGGAAAGCATCAGAATAAAAGTAAGGTGTAATAAGATAGCGGATATCAGTGATTTCATATCTGTCAATATGATTAACTGATTAAAATATTCTTTAGTATTTTAACCTGAATTATTCAGGCTAAAACCACCCAAAAAGAAATGAAATAGCTCCTTCAAAGCCACTGAAGTCACTATTTTGATAATATTG
>CBDUSM010000321.1:0-2276 GCA_965369825.1 uncultured Bacteroidales bacterium | reverse complement strand
ATTTGTGGAAAGCGGTCCCATGGCTTTGGTTCATTTTTAAAATAATCAACCAGAAACCGTGCTTTTGCCTGCTCTTTTTCAGGCAGTTCAGAAAAGTTTTGCCTGTTTTCTTCGATATATTTACTTATTTGACTGTATGAATCGATCTGGTTGTTGGCAAATTCTTCGATTTGCTTAAAATCATCCCTGAGATTCCTGATTTCCTCTTTCTTTTCATTTACTAATGCCATTAAGGCTTCCGGATTCCGGGCATTGTAGATTTCACTCAGGTAATTGTGGTAATCGTTGAGCAAAGAGGTAAAAGGAAAATTGGAATTTGCTTTTCGCAGTTTATGCACTTTTTCAATGTATGGTTGAAGTGCCAGTTTAAATGACTCAACAATAGTTTTTAAATCACCATCTGAATATTTGATCAATGTCTCAGCAAATATTTCATTATTGATTAGAGCTACAAACTCTTTAATCTCCTCTTCCGTATGTTCCTTTTCAGGATAAATACTAATAGCATCCCGTTCGCGGGAGTTCAAAGCCTTTTCAACGAATTCTTCAAGATCGATATCTTCGCTCCGCCATTCAAAACGCCGTTTCCCATTTTTAGCCAAAGCAAGCAATACGTCTATAGTAGCAAGATCGCGCCAACCGTAGGGTGATTTTTGAAACTTTTTTATGATATCATTTACAGTACAACCTTTCCCTTCCAAGTAAATTTTAGTTTCAGCTTCCTGTTCGGCAATACTTAGGTCTTTGGTAACAGTTCGTTGTTTATCATTAGCATGGCTTATCAGTTCTGCATTAGAAGTGGCATAATCGGCAACCAGATGCTGTTTCTTATAAATTTCTTCAAGGTGTTTCAAAATGATTATATCCAGCCGCTTTTCAGCCGTGGCCCCATTAAACTGGTCAGGGGTTAATACCTGCTGTGCAGAAATGGCTGATGTTTGCATAAATTTTGTCGAAAACCGCTTTTTCAATTCGTCAAGCAATACTTTGTTTGTTTCCCTGAAGTTATTCAGTGTTTTTTCGCGTGTTCCGGTCACAGATGCCGAATGGTCACGAATGTATTTTTGAGTCCGTACATAAGTGAGTATCTTTTGTTTCAAATCCTCATCCTTCATAAACCAGCCCGAGATACCAATAACCAGATCCTGTGCAGGTGTTTCATGAGCAAGGTTATCAAGGTTCTCACTATCATAAACCGAAAATTTCAGGGTAAAATCTCCACCGGTTGAAATGTCCTTATCATCAATTTTTACACCCATCCTGAATGTATTCGTCCCGAAAGGCACACGCGGATTGATCTTAAGGATTTTTAATAATATATCGTTATAGATGTATTCCCACCGATTATCGCTAGTAATAGCGGTAGACCGGACGAGATTGGCAACTTCAATTTCGTCTTCTTTGAAAAACCGGTATTTCCCTTCGGAGGCTTGAATAATATTTTTACTGATTAAAACATCAAGCACTTTTTGTACCTTATTTTGCAACTCCATTTTCCCCGTTTGCAGGTTATTCATCATCAGCAAGCTGATATTCTCAACGTTTGCCGGGAAATTCACACTATGGCTTTCACCCAGGTTTGAAATCATAAACAAGATATTCACCACTCTGCGGGCAAACGGGTTTTCCTGAACTTCCTTTATATTATATGCCCTGTCGATAATTCCCCTGGCAAAATGGGTAAGGTCTTTTTGGAAGAAATTATTAAAAAACAGGTCGAACGGAACAAAGTATCCAATCTTCTGATCTTTACAAAGCCCTGCTGTGTAATGAATGATCCCGATAATCGAGCGTTCCGTATTCTTGACCCCTTCGCCAAGGTATTGGATGTTGGAGAATGATTGAAAAACATCGGAAATCAGGCGAAACTGGTAGGAAATGAATGGATATGTTAATAAATAATCCTCGCTATCATCGTAATTGTGATATAGGTCATGATCAAACGTAAACAGGTTTTCAATATCCCCCTTGCTCTTTTTATAAAAATCCGTCAGAAGCCCAATTCCATCTGAATTTTTGGCAAGTACTCTCATTTTTGTGATATATGAAGCATCCTGGCTTTGTAAAGAAATCCTTGTCTCAAACCGGGCAAGGATTTTTCCGAAATCCGCCCCACGGGTATCTGTATTATCAATAAGGTTTTTTAGATCCTGCTGTGCAGTACAAACCAACCAAACCTTATTGTCACAAGAAATACCAATTTCCTCAACAATTGTTTCTAAATTCAATAATAATGATGTACTGGTTCCAATATATTGAGAAACCTCATCAACTAA
>CBDUSM010000320.1:0-2279 GCA_965369825.1 uncultured Bacteroidales bacterium | reverse complement strand
CCTGACAGTATTTTCATGCTGCGTGCTGGTGAAGCTACCAGTAATCACAACTTCTTCTCCCTGAATAATCAACGTTTCCATTTCAATATTTAAAACAATATTTTTGTCCGTGGGAAATATTTTTTTTACAATCTTCTTGTAACCTATGTACGAAAATGTCAACATAATATCACCTTTGGGCAGATTATCGAGCCGGTATTCTCCATTTATGTCAGTAACAGCCCCTCTCGAATATTCAGGCAGATAGATATTTACGCCAATCAGGGCTTCGCCGTTGGTTTTATCGGTTACGTTACCAGTGATGGTTTGCTGTGCCCAAACAGGCTGACCCAAAAACAGCAATGATACTATTATAAGAAAAATATTATTATAGAGTTTCATTTTCAATTACTCTTTTTGTTTCCTGTGCAATCCTTAGCTCCTCATTTGTAGGGATAACCAGAATTTTAACATCGCTTCCCGGTAAATTGATCTCCCGGGTACCGCCTTCAGCAGAAGCATTCCTCTCCGAATCAATTTCAATGCCCAATCCTGTTAACCCCTCACAAGATTGCTCCCTGATGAGTGCCGAATTCTCTCCAATTCCGGCCGTAAAAATAAGGGCATCAACTTTCCCAAGTACTGCAAAAAAGGCCCCGATATATTTTTTTATCCGGTAGGAATACATCTCCAGGGCAAGGGTTGCCCGTTCATCACCGGCATCTCTTTTCTCAATCACCTCCCGCATATCATTTGTACCACAAATTCCTTGTAACCCGCTTTTTTTATTCAATAGCGTATCTATTTCTTCAAGCGACATTCCCAGGTATTTGGCCATAAAAAAAGGGAGTGCCGGGTCAATATCGCCCGGCCGGGTTCCCATCATCAATCCGCCAAGAGGTGTCATCCCCATGCTTGTATCAATTGATTCACCATGCTTAATTGCAGTCATGCTGGCTCCGTTTCCAAGATGAATGGTGATAAGATTAAGTTCAGCGGGGGGTTTATCCAAATAATCTGCTGCCTGGCCGGCAACGTATGCATGCGATGTTCCATGAAAACCATAACGTCGTACTTTGTGTTTTTCATAGAATGCATAAGGAAGGGCATACAAAAATGCTTTGGGAGGCAGTGTCTGGTGAAAAGTCGTATCAAAGACACCAACCTGTATTGCATCAGGGAAAATTGATGTTGCCACTTCAATGCCTGTCAAATTAGGTGGGTTATGCAATGGCGCTAATGGGATATTTTTCTTTAATGCAGCAATAACATGTTGATCAATAATTATTGATGACTGAAACTCTTCCCCTCCATGAACAACCCGGTGGCCAATTGCAGAAACGTCGTTTTTATCACCAATGGCTCCAAAATGGGGATCGACCAATAATTCAACAATACGTTTCATCCCTTCAAAATGATCGGGGATAACTCTGTTTTCAACTTTTTTGGTTGATTGGCCACTGATTCTATTTACTTTATGCGTAAGAATACTTCTTTGTTCACCAATTTTTTCTGCAATGCCCGAAGCCAAAACCTGTTGGTTCGTCATATCGAACAATTCATATTTAATAGATGAACTTCCTGTATTGATAACAAGTACTTTCATATAATCTTATTTCGGATTTCGTTTATTTAACCTAACAAAACTAATAAATAGTATTAAACCCAAGGAGAAGCCCTGGACCCTTTTTCTGAGGCAAGTCTCAGGGAATTAAACCTCAGATAGATTTATTCCAACAATACCAGGAGGGGGCTCAAAAAAATAATATACGATATACGATATACGATTAACGATATTCGAATTATTTTTAATTTCTGAAATTAAATAATTCTAATTTGTTTTAGCGATTTATCTAAACGTTTGATTTGTGAATCCTTTTCGCATTCCTGCTTCCTTTTTTCAATTATAGACTGGTAAATTTCTTTATTCAGTTTCACTACTGTCCGGTTATAAGTCGAACAGTTTCAGTTGGTTAAAATTAATGTTATTTGAGTTTCTGTAATCTTCATTTTTAAATAGCTGATTTAAAGGAACTTTCTCAAACAAGCAGATGCTTAAAATCTGTAGAATAGCGTAGAGTTCTTGCTTTAAATTCAACCGCTTCTTTATTATAGCTACAAGTAGGTAAACACTCACAGCTATCCATATTTGTGTGCAAACTGCATTATAACTTGTTCCATAAAACTTCTTAATTCTTAAATGTTGTTTTATCCATTTGAATGCATTATGCAAAGCTTTCCATAATGCATTTTATGGAAAGAGAAAGATTATGCAAAGTAACTTACAAAAAGCCTCTTGA
>CBDUSM010000319.1:0-2307 GCA_965369825.1 uncultured Bacteroidales bacterium | reverse complement strand
TCCAATCGAAATATCATTCTTATTATTTTTTTTGTCTCTGCTTCTATATTATTTTCTTTTTGTAAAAAGGACATTTCCCAGCCAGAGCTTCCGTATGCCTATATAAATATTTATATTTATCCCAATTCTCTCGATTATATTCCTGATGGCGGGTATGCTTATTTCAATGCCAATCCACCCAGCCGTGGAATTATAGTATATCGGCCATTCAATGATGAATTTATGGTATATGAACGAACCTGCCCTTATGATCCGGACGCATGTTGTAAAAACAATGATGCTTCATCTTGCTCTGTACTGATTGTTGAAGATTCGGGAATGACAATTATTGATTCCTGTTGTAACTCGCAGTACCTGATTACTGATGGGTCACCTTTTGCAGGCCCCTCCCCTTATATGCTGAAACAATACCAAAGCTATTACAACGGAGATGTTCTGCATATCTTTAATTAGTGTTTCCGGTATCCTCTTTTTTTTGGTTTAAATTTTCGGGGGTTATAAGGTGGGGATTCACCAAATTGTTCGGGTAACCTTGCTTTGGTGACCGGTTTTCCCAAAAGCTCTTCTATTTCCATAAACCGGTTTTGTTCTTTTTCATTTATAAAGGTAATGGCTATACCTTCCGCTTCGGCCCGGGCCGTACGGCCTATTCGATGAATATAATCTTCACCATCGTTTGGGACATCATAATTAATTATCAGATCGATGTTTTCAATGTCAATGCCTCTCGACAAAATATCTGTTGCCACCAAAACATTCAGTTCCCTGTTTTTAAAGCTTGTCAGCACTTTCTCTCTGGTTTCCTGGTTCAAATCCGAATGAATAGCTTCAATAGCAAACCCGGATTTCTTCAACTCTAAACTTAATTCTTTCGTGCTAATTTTTGTGGAACAAAATATGAGCACACTTTTTAGTCTTTCATGTCGCAATAAATATTTAACCAATGGTTTTTTTTGGGTATTATAAACAACATAAGCTACTTGTAAAACCTTTTCAACAGGTTTTGAAAGAGCAATACTGACTTCTCGTGGGTTTTTCAACACTCTTTGGGCCAGTATTCTGATTTCCTTCGGCATAGTGGCTGCAAAAAGTAAGGTTTGTCTTTGCACAGGCAGGAAGGTAATAATTTTTACAATATCATCATAAAAACCCATGTCCAGCATTCTATCCGCTTCATCCAGAATCAAAAAATCCAGTTCCGACACTTTAACATAACCCAGGTTCAGATGGGAAATCATTCTTCCGGGAGTGCAAATCACAACATCTGCTCCTTCAGTAAGCGCCTGCTTTTCTCTTGAAAAGGAAGTCCCATCGGTACCACCATAAACAGCTATTGAGCTTACAGAGGTAAAATAAGAGAAGCCTTCCATTTGCTGATCGATCTGGATGGCCAATTCCCTTGTGGGTACGATAATCAGGGCTTTAATATGTCCATCCGTTTTAGAGGTAATAGTTTTATGGATGATTGGAAGAAGAAAGGCAGCAGTTTTGCCGGTTCCTGTTTGAGCTGAAGCAATTAGGTCACTACCGCCCAAAATTATTGGGATAGCTTGTTCCTGTACAGGGGTTGTTTTCTCAAAACCGAGGGCCTCTATGCCTTCTAACAAATTCTTATCGAGGCCAAATTCATTAAATTTCAATATAAGTTCCTCCCATTAAATTCCATGTTTAATTTGTAATAACAACTCTCCAATCTCCAGGCTCTTTAATTTCAAACTCAAATATTACATTGTGCTGTGAAGTATGGAGTTTATTCCATGTTCTATAATTGATTTTACATAAAAAAGGGAAATTAATATTCTCATAACCAACCGAACGGCCAAGCGTAAACTCACTTCCGCTGGTTCCGAGAATTGAAAATACTTCTATACCAATATTGGGGACCCCATTCATATAAATATCTATTAATACACGGTTTCCATCGCCAAATCTGTTGATCGAATACTTTTCGACACCCACCCTTTGGATTACCCGCGGCCTTTCCGGCTTAGGGCCCATATACCTATCCTTATTCCAAATGCCTGACAGCACTTTATCTTCACCATTTATTATATACCTGTATTCCCCGTCTCCTTGCCTGTACCCTTTTTCCCATTGTCCGGAATAAACTTCACCGGTTGACCAGGTATATGTTCCACGGCCGTGGGGCAAGCCCTGTCTAAACTGCCCTTCATAGGTATCTCTCCCTATGGCTTTTCCTTTACCATGGGCCAGCCCTTTTTTGCATTTCCCTTCATAAGTACCAGCTATGTCTGTCATTAATACCTTGCAATCCTGTTGGCCGAACAAGAATAAGGAAAATGTACA
>CBDUSM010000318.1:0-2330 GCA_965369825.1 uncultured Bacteroidales bacterium | reverse complement strand
GGCCCTATAAATTCATCTCCGGTTTGCATCAGCTTGATTAGTCCATCGATAAGGTCATCAACGTAACAAAAGCTTCTTGTTTGAGAACCGTCACCATAAATAGTAATATCATCTCCTTTTAATGCCTGAACTATAAAATTAGAAACAACTCTTCCGTCATTTGGATGCATCCGTGGTCCATAAGTATTGAAGATTCTGGCAATTTTGATGCGGACATTGTTTTGCTTGTGGTAGTTAATGAACAACGTTTCGGCGCTTCGTTTACCTTCATCATAACATGCCCTGGGCCCGATGGGGTTTACATGGCCACAATAATATTCAGGTTGGGGGTGCATTTTTGGGTCTCCATACACTTCACTGGTGGAGGCTTGCAAAATTTTAGCTTTAATGCGTTTTGCCAAACCAAGCATGTTAATCGCCCCCATAACTGATGTTTTTATGGTTTTAATAGGGTTGTATTGATAATGAATAGGCGAAGCCGGGCAGGCAAGGTTATAAATCTCATCCACTTCAATAAAAAATGGCATGGTTACATCATGGCGGATCAGTTCGAAATAAGGATTCTGTAACAGATGGATCACGTTCTGCTTTTGTCCGGTAAAATAGTTATCAAGACAAATTACTTCATTTCCATCCTGTAATAACCGATCGCATAAATGTGAGCCCAGAAACCCTGCTCCACCTGTAACTAGAATTCGTTTTTTCATTAATTGAGGTTTGTAATTAGTTGTAATATCTGAGTTCAAAACCTTAAACCTTAAACTCATTTAGTATTAATGCCAATACAAAAATACTTAAATCCGTTATTTTTCATCTCCATGGCATCATAGATATTTCTACCATCAAAAATAACCGGACGCCGCATCAATTTTTTCATAACATTGAGGTTGGGTATACGAAATTCCTTCCATTCTGTTGCAAGGAGCAAGGCGTCGGCATTGATTAATGCTTCATATTGATCTTTTGCGTATGTGATTACATCCCCCAATCTTCGGCGGGCTTCAACCATAGCAACAGGGTCGTATGCTTTAACCTTAACACCGGCAGCAAGCAATTTTTCAATCAGAATCAGCGATGGTGCTTCACGCATATCATCCGTTTGTGGCTTAAATGAAAGGCCCCAAATTGTAACTGTCTTTCCTTTTATTTTACCATCAAAGAATTGTTGGAATTTTTTAAATAAAATGCCTTTTTGGTCCTGGTTAACTGACTCAACTGCCTTCAATATGCGCAGGGTATAACCATTTTCATCAGCAGTTTTGACCAATGCCTTAACATCTTTTGGAAAACATGACCCCCCATACCCAATTCCTGGATAAATGAACTTATTCCCAATTCGTGAATCGCTACCTATACCTTTTCTTACCATATTAACATCAGCGTCCATTATTTCACACAAGTTGGCCAGGTCGTTCATGAAACTAATTTTAGTTGCGAGCATGGCATTAGCTGCATATTTTGTCATTTCAGAGGAGGCAACATCCATAAAAATAATAGGATGTCCGTTAAGTGTAAATGGCTTGTAAAGTTTTTTCAATATGTTATCCGCCTTTTCTGACTCAGTGCCTACAACAATCCTGTCGGGCTTTAAAAAGTCCTCAACAGCATTCCCTTCCTTTAGGAATTCAGGATTAGAAGCCACGTCGAACCCGGTTGCCAGGTTCCGTTTGTCAAGCTCCAATTTAACAACTTCTTTAATTTTCGCTGAGGTGCCTACAGGAACGGTGCTTTTGGTAACGATTAATAGGTAATTTCCCATCAACCTTCCAATATTACTTGCAACATCAAGTACATATTTTAAATCGGCACTGCCATCTTCATCCGGAGGGGTGCCAACTGCAATAAAAATAACTTCACAATCTTTCATTGCTTCTTTTAGGCTGGTGGTAAAATGAAGCCGGTTTTTATCAATATTTCTTTTTGCCATTTCCTCAAGCCCTGGCTCATAAATTGGGATAATTCCTTTTTTTAGGTTTTCAACTTTTGTAACATTGATATCCTGACAGGTTACCTCAATGCCTACCTCCGAAAAACAAGTACCAGTAACCAATCCTACATATCCGGTGCCTATGATTGCAATTTTCATAATGTTATATTTATTATTGTAAATCCAATTTAATCTGTTTGATCATCATTTGCAAAAGTAAAAACATTATGCTATCCCTGTTTAAAAGTATGGGGTATAATTTGTTTTATTTGTTTGTCAGGTAATTTACCCTGGTTAATTCTTAATCTTTATGTATCTGTGATATTTCTAACTTGAATTATCTTTTCTACATTGAATTTTGAAAAGGGCTGTGAGTGAAGTTCCAGGAGATCCCTCTCCCCAC
>CBDUSM010000317.1:0-2342 GCA_965369825.1 uncultured Bacteroidales bacterium | reverse complement strand
ATCCATTTGGTCCCGGTACAAGGATATTCCCATGGGATGAAGCAAATGATGTTAACCAACGTAACAAATACAAATACCAAACGCGAGAAAGAGCATTTGGCAATGTTTTTGACCCAGGCCAGGGATTATGGACGCCAACAGGGCTTTACCGGAACATTTCTGATTGAACCGAAACCGATGGAACCTACAAAACATCAATATGATTTCGATACTGAAACTGTTATCGGATTTCTTCGTCACTATAATCTGCATAACGATTTTAAGCTGAATATTGAAGTAAATCATGCCACACTTGCACAACATACTTTTCAACATGAATTACAAATGGCTGCCGATGCGGGTTTATTGGGTAGTATCGATGCAAATCGCGGTGATTATCAAAACGGATGGGATACCGATCAGTTTCCAATAAATATTACAGAAACAGTTGAAGCTATGCTGGTTATTCTGGAAGCAGGTGGTTTTACTACGGGAGGAGTAAATTTTGATGCAAAACTTCGCAGGAATTCTACCGACCCGGAAGATATATTTATCGCGCATATTGCCGCTATGGACGTTTTTGCACGTGCCCTGATCATATCTGATAAAATACTTACAGGTTCGGATTATAAAAAATGGCGTACAGTGCGTTACGCCTCATTCGACTCGGGTAAAGGAGCTGAGTTTGAAGCAGGAAAACTTACTTTCAGGGATCTGTATGAATATGCAAAAACAACCGGCGAACTGAAACAGATAAGTGGGAAACAAGAATTTTACGAACAATTACTCAATTTATACATTTAAATAAATCATGAAGGAACAAACAAACACCAGATATGTATTAATGATTACTATAGCGGCTGCTTTTGGTGGATTGCTGTTCGGGTATGACACTGCAGTGATTTCCGGAACTGTCGGATCATTAAAAAAGTTCTTTATCGAGCCCCGGTTGCTTAATGAACTGGCTGCAAACTCCCTGCTTGGATTTACTGTGTCAAGTGCACTGATCGGATGCATAATTGGCGGTATGAGTGGTGGGATTTTAGCACTCAGGCTGGGAAGGCGCACTACCATGAAGCTGGCAGCCTTCCTTTTCTTCTTTTCGGCAATAGGTTCTGCCTGGCCCGAAATAGGCTTTGCCGCCATTGGGAAAGGTGATCATTCCTTTCTATCAAATTTCATAGTTTACCGTATTCTTGGAGGCATTGGTGTCGGATTGGCATCCATGCTATCACCCATGTATATTGCTGAAGTAGCGCCGGCTGAAAAAAGAGGATATTTAGTATCATGGAACCAGTTTGCCATTATTTTCGGTATGCTGGTCGTGTATTTTGTCAATTACTTTATTGCAAGGCAGGGCAACGATACATGGTTGTATGAGATGGGGTGGAGATGGATGTTTGCTTCCGAAACAATACCTGCTTTACTGTTCTTCGGATTGCTGTTTCCTATTCCGGAAAGTCCACGCTGGCTAATGCTTAAAAATCTTCCTGAAAAAGCTAAAAAAGTATTGGTTCGTATCAATGGTGAGGTAAAAGGGAAAAATGCGTTTATTGAAATAGAGAAATCCATTTCAGGTACAGGTCATATATCAGGAAAACTTTTTTCTTTTGGAATACTTATTATCGTGATTGGCGTTCTTCTCTCTGTTTTTCAGCAATTTGTAGGTATAAACGTGGTATTGTATTACGCACCTGAGATATTCAGGAATATGGGATCAGGAACCGATTCAGCCTTGTTTCAAACAATTTTAGTAGGTGTTATTAACCTCACATTCACCGTAATAGCAATCCTGACAGTTGATAAATACGGACGTAAACCGCTGCAAATCATCGGGGCTTTAGGTATGGCTGTCAGTATGATTTCCCTTGGTTTTGTTTTCTACTTTCAGATGATAGGAATGGGCGCACTGATATTCATGTTGACATATGTTGCTTTTTTTGCTATGTCGTGGGGACCTGTTACCTGGGTTTTACTTTCTGAAATTTTCCCAAACAGAATAAGGGGCAGGGCTATGTCAGTGGCAGTGGCCGCTCAATGGATATCCAATTATTTTGTATCCTGGACCTTCCCTATGATGGATAAATCATCCTCACTTACCGATACTTTTCATCACGGATTTGCTTACTGGATTTATGGTATTATGGGAATACTTGCTGCATTGTTTGTATGGAAGATGGTTCCTGAAACGAAAGGAAAAACACTTGAAGAGATGGAGAAAATTTGGGAATAATCATAGAAATCATTTTTTCAATATGTTATTGATAGTGGGGTTGGAAAAATCTCATGGGTAATTTGGAAGTAGTTTTATTGATAATATAAGATAATGGAGTAGTTTTTCTGATCAGACTTTATTTGCAAGG
>CBDUSM010000316.1:0-2355 GCA_965369825.1 uncultured Bacteroidales bacterium | reverse complement strand
TATATGCTGATTTAATTGGAGGACATTATACCGGGCAATATGATTCAGAAACGGAAGTGATTGAGGGCACATGGTATCAGAGCGGTTATGAATTTTCCCTGGTGCTAAACAAGGTGCTTGAGAAATCAGCTTTTAACAGGCCACAGGAACCTCAACCACCATTTCCATACATAGCTGAAGATGTTTTATTTTCCAGCACTGAAAGTGATGTAATATTGGCCGGGACGCTCACCCTTCCTGAAGGAAATGGCCCATTTCCTGCTGTAATCCTTATTACAGGAAGCGGGCTTCAAAACAGGGATGAAGAGATTATGGGGCACAAGCCCTTCCTGGTTATCGCCGATTATCTAACCAGGAAAGGTATAGCCGTTTTGCGTTACGATGATCGTGGATATGGCGAATCAACCGGTGACTTTTTGACTGCCACAACAAATAATTTTGCAAATGATGCCACGGGTGCATTTAATTTCTTAAGCAACGATAATCGAATTGATCATCAAAATATTGGAATCATAGGCCATAGTGAAGGAGCGATGATTGCTCCGGTTCTATCTGCTGAAGATCCCTCTATTAGCTTTATTGTTATGTTGGCCGGTTCAGGATTATCAGGGCAGGAAACGCTGCTTTTGCAATCAAAAAAACTCCTATCCAGGTCAGGAGAGAATCAAGAGTACATCCAGGAGGTTTTAGACTTAAACAAAAAGATATATCAGATTGCTATAAATGAACCTGATGATGAAATCGCAGCTAATAAAATCAAAAAGGCTTACAGTAAATTTACATCAAAGATGTCGGAAGAGGAAAAAAAGAGGAGAGGATTTAATGAATATGTGATTGACGCCGGCATGAAAGATATGCTGACCCCATGGATGCGTTATTTTCTGAGTTTTGATATAAAACCTTATCTGATGAAGACACATTGTCCGGTGCTTATCCTTAATGGTGATAAAGATATTCAGGTGCCGCCACGGGAAAACATCCCTCCTATTGAGTCAGCATTACAAAAGGGCGGAAACACAAACTATAAGGTTGTGGTACTGCCAGGACTCAACCATTTATTTCAGACTGCAGAGACCGGGTATCCTGATGAATATGCACGTATTGAGGAAACGTTCTCGCCGGAAGCATTGGAGGTGATTTCGGAATGGATTATGGGGGTTGTTGGGGGGGAATAGCTATAGGCTATGAGCTTCAAGCTACAAGCTACAAGCTGCAAGCTGCAAGCCACAAGCTGCAAGCTTCAAGCTGCAAGCTGGAGAGATGATGCTTTAATATTGAGATTCCGGGTCAACCTTGCAAAAACAATCAGTGTTGGGTTCATTAATCAGATCCCAGGTCAAGCCTGGGATGACGTGCCAACGTGGAAAAATATAAGCAGCGTCATCCTGGGCTTGACCCGGGATCTCTTTCCAAAACAGGGCATTGGATAATGGAAGTTGTTGGGTTGAAATAGCATTATTTATAAAATGGCAACTTAACAACTTTTGCTTTCAAGCTTTTATTCCTGATCTTAATAAATATTTCCGTATCAACAGGCCAGTACCCTTTTTTCAGGTACCCCATTCCTATGGCCTTTTTTAGCGATGGAGACATCGTGCCTGACGTAACTTCTCCAATTTTCTCACCATTTTCATCCACGATTTCATAATGCTGGCGGGGAATTCCTCTATCAATCATTTCGAATCCTTTTAATCTTCTGGAAACACCTTCTTCTTTTTGTTTTAAGAACACATCTTTATCAATAAAATCCTTGTGATCAACAAATTTAGTGATCCAGCCCAGTCCGGCTTCAATAGGTGATGTTGTATCATTAATATCATTGCCATAAAGGCAGTAGCCCATTTCCAAACGCAAGGTATCTCTTGCTCCAAGACCAATGGGTTTTATTCCAAACTCCTCCCCTGCTTCAAAAACAGCTTTCCATATTGATGGTGCATCTTCATTCCTGACGTAAATCTCGCATCCTCCGGCGCCGGTATAGCCGGTAGTGGAAAAAAGTACATTCTCAACACCTGCGAATTTCAACATTTTGTAAGTATAGAAAGCCATATCCTCAATGGGCTCATCGGTTAACTTTTGCATGGCTTTCAATGCAAGCGGCCCCTGGACAGCCAGTTGAGCAGTTTCATCAGATGCATTAACGAGCTCACTACCAGGCCTTAAGCCCATTTGTTCACCATTACTAACTATCCAATGCCAGTCTTTATCGATATTGGAAGCATTAACAACTAATAAATAGCTTTCGGCATTGATCCGATAAACCAGCAAATCATCCACAATGCCACCTTTGCCATTTGGAAAGCATGAATATTGCACTTTTCCGTCCAACAGGGCGGAGGCATCATTGGAGGTTAT
>CBDUSM010000315.1:0-2403 GCA_965369825.1 uncultured Bacteroidales bacterium | reverse complement strand
CCCACAAGATTGAGTAAAGGAGAACATACAATCATTTGGGACGGCAGAGATGATGGTGGAAATAAAATATCCATAGGGGTTTATTATTACAGATTTAAGGCGGGTAAAAAGGTCTATACTCAGAAGATAGTCTTTATGTAACTTAACGGTCGTCTGGTATGTAATCAGGTGTTTCCATCTGAATGCAAGGTTTAGCGTTACTTGGTTACGATGCCCGCTTGTCTTGGTCAGCATTATGCTGAGCGGGGATCTCAATATTTAAGCATCAGTCTGCTACAAATCGTTACATCGTCCAATCGAAAATTGAAAATTGACAATCGCCTAATTCCCGTATTGGAGAGGGCTGAAGAATAATGCTCAATTAGCCGTGTGTCCCCGGTTGGGATCTTTTTGGAATTATTTTATTGATTTTTGATAATATATTTTGTATATTTACTCCTATTCTATATGTAGGATTTACGTCCATAGAAAATAATTCTGTTTTGTAACACGAGCCTTTGTGAACCATTGGTGCACCTCATGACTAGCCCCGGACTTCAGTCCGGGGATGAGAGATCGTCTGGCGCTTTCAACTTTAGCATATATCCCGGAATAAGGTAAGCAATAATTGTGGCGAGGGCCATCATTAATAGTTGGTTTTCTACACTGACAAAAAAATCTGCAATGGCAATAACCCAGGCCAGAATACCACCAATGATCAAAGGTTTGAATTTTAGAATTCCTCCGGATATAATAGTTCCCCAACCCAAAAGAATTATGATAAACGGATAACCAACATTTTTATTGAAAAATCCGAAAGAAGGCATAACCAATACGATAACCAGGCTGATAAAAAAACCAAGCCAAACATATTTCAAAACGCTATCAAAGTAAGTAATTATCTTATTTTCTTTTACCCGTTTACGCCCAACAATTGCCACTGTTATGCTTCCTGCTGTCATTAGTACGGGCCAGCTGATAATTGGATATTCAAAAGTGGTAAACTTAAGTAATCCATAATTGATCAAACTGGCTGCCAGTACCAGCCATCCCCACAACAAGAAAAAAAACCCATCAGTATGAATTTGTTCCCTTGCATTTTCTATCGCTTTTTGTATGGCGAAAAGGGTTTCTTTTTCGTCAACTTTGTTTTCCATAGAATTTTGAATATTTAAATGTGTACTAATACTCCAGAAATATCCTCTGGATCTCTTTTTGATCTTTTGTTTTGGTAAGGGCGAGCATTAAAAGTATCCTTGATTTCTCAGGAGTTTTGAACCAGGAGGTCGAAAACCCATATTTAGCATCATCAACTTCATCATGTTGGGTTGTGAACCCGAATGGCGTTCTGGATGATCTTACAACAGGAATGCCAGTTTCAACAGCTTTAGCCAGGGCATTCAGATTGGTAGTATTAGGGTTTCCATTTCCTACACCTGCATAAACAATACCATCAACTCCATTATTTATTAATGTCATTACAAAAAGTGAATCAAGGCCTGCATAACCATAAACGATGTCAACTTTTGGTAGTGTATGAATGGTAGATATATCAAATTCACTGTTGGTGGTATGTCTTTTCATTGAGTTTCTGGTGTAAATAGGCTTACTGTCATAAACATATCCGAGGTAGCCATAATTTGGACATTCAAAAGTTTCCAATGCGGTAGTCATTGTTTTTAATGCATCATCGGCACTGCATATTTTATCATTCAATACGATCATTACACCTTTCCCAATGGAGTTTTTATCAACAGCACATGCCACCCCTTCATAAACGTTCATCGGCCCGTCAGCACTTAATGCAGTTGAAGGCCGCATGGATCCAACCAGTATCACAGGCTTATCACTATTTGTGACAAGGTTGAGAAAGTAGGCTGTTTCCTCCATGGTATCTGTGCCATGTGTTATTACGATCCCATCAACGTCGTCTCTCGCAAGTAGTTCATTGACCCTTTTAGCAATAATTAACCAGTCGTTCACTGTGATATCCTGGCTGGGTATATTGATTACCTGCTCTCCCTTTACTTCTGCTAAGTTCAATATTTCCGGGGCTGAAGCAATAATTTTGTCGATAGATACCACGCCCGATGAATAACCGGAACTGGTTTCAGAAGCACCGATACCGGCAATTGTGCCTCCTGTGGCCAGAATATATATAAGGGGTTTTTGTTGCGCGAATGAAGCATTACCTGTTAGTACAAGAATGCATAGAATGATAGAAATTTTTCTTTTCATTTGATATTTTTTAACAAATATAGGGTTTTTTGTACAACCATGCACCAGCAAGTAACCCTCCTCCTCCTTTTTCCATATTAACACGTCGTCCCGGACCTGAGCCCTGATCTCAATATTTAAATATCGTCTTATACAAATCGTTACATCGCCCAATCGAAAATCGACAATCGCCAATCGACAATTGAC
>CBDUSM010000314.1:0-2435 GCA_965369825.1 uncultured Bacteroidales bacterium | reverse complement strand
AGTAAAGGCACCTTTTTTGAATCCGAAGAGCTCACTTTCAAATAATGTTTCAGTGATAGCACCAAGATCTACACTAACAAAAATTTCATCCTTCCTATTTGAAGCTTTATGAATGGCTCGTGCAATTAATTCTTTACCTGTACCATTTTCTCCAAGGATTAAAACGTTTGCTTCTGTTTTGGCAACCTTTTCAACATGGGTTAAAACTTTTTGCATTGATGGTGCTTGTCCGATCAACGTGCCATACCCCTGGTTCTGAGAAGCAATTAGTGTTTTGTGTTTTGCACGCAAATCATTCAGCTCCTGCTTTGATTCCCGTATTTTTAAATTAGCGGTAATAGTAGCCAGGAGTTTTGTATTATCCCAGGGCTTCAGAATAAAATTCGTTGCCCCCTCCTTAATGCCCTGAACAGCAAGCTCTATATCCCCATATCCGGTAATGAAGATCACTACTGCTAATGGATCTATGTTTAAAATTTTACTAAGCCAGCGAAACCCTTCCTTGCCACTTGTCGCATCACGCGAAAAATTCATATCAAGTAAGATCACATCATAGCTTTCATTCTGTAATACGATTGGGATATTCTCAGGATTTTTTTCAGTGTGAACAATGTTGAAATGCTGTTTAAGAAAAAGTCTGGCAGCTAATAAAACATCCTGATCGTCGTCTACAATGAGAATTTTGGCATCGATTTTCTCCATGATACTTTTACAATTAATAAAGGAGCCTGTTTTTGTTTATATGACTTGAAACAATAACAAATGTTACATAAAATGTTCATAAATGTACAATAAAATGAACGATAATGAACAGCCCTTATTGCAGGTGCCTAACCTCGCATTATTAGTGTGTTGAAAATCAATCGAATATGATTCATGGCATAGAATTAGTAAAATTCAAGGTGCTAACTAGTTAATATGATTCTACATAATGATGTAAAATATGGATCGACCAATAGAAAAAAAGAAATGGACGGCGAAAAAGATCATTTCAATCTTAGCCATTGCCAGCTTTGCATACTTGCTTATACATCTTTTCTTTTTAAGGGACAGACAAAGCAGGTTATATGTATTTGAAGATCAACTTACAATTGTACCTGTTAAACTGGATAAATTTCAGGAATTTATTCCTATTGATGGTGTCGTTTTCCCAAAGAATACAATTTACATCGATGCTGTACAAGGTGGAGTGGTTGAAATAGTCTATGTTGAAGATGGGGCAATACTCAATAAAGGGGATTCGATATTAAAGCTGATGAACGCTAATATGGAAATTCGCTATATGGAACAGGAAACCCGAATTTTAGACGCCATTAATAATTTGCAAAATTCCAAGATAAATCTTGAACGCAATAAATTTTACAGACAAAAAGAGATTATTGACCTGGAATACCAGATCGACAGAGCCAGAAAAGATTTTAAACGTAAAGATGACCTTTTCAATGAAAAACTAATCTCTGTGGTTGACTTCGAAGATGCCGAAAGAGAGTTTGAGTTCACCGTTAAGCAACTTGAAATATCAATCAAATTGAAAAAGCTCGACTCTACATCCTCAGTATCTCAGGTTAAACAGATTAACATCTCGATTTTACGAATGGAAGAGAACTTATCGCTTTTAGGAGCTAACCTGGAAAATTTATACATTAAAGCACCGGCTTTTGGAAAGCTTTCCTCATTTAGTGTTGAAATTGGTGAAACCAAATCTTCAGGCGAACATCTTGGTCAGATTGATATGCCGGATGGGTTCAAATTAAGGGCCAATATTGATGAAAGATACATATCAAGAGTTTATAATGGCCAGGAAGCAGAAATTGACTTTGGCGGGAAAAACTATCGACTCTTTATCAATAAAATTTATACCGATGTCACTGCCGGATCTTTTCAGGTTGACCTTTATTTTAAAGATGATTACCCAAGAAATATTAAAAGAGGCCAAACAATTCAATTACGCCTTGAATTTAGCAGGCCTGCTGAAGCTATCATTATTAAAAGAGGAGGTTTTTTCCGGGAAACTGGCGGAAATTGGATCTACATTGTTGATCCATCAGGCGAATTTGCCACTAAAAGGAGTATCAGGTTGGGAAGCCAAAACACCTATTATTATGAAGTGATTGAGGGCCTTACACCAGGTGAAAAGGTAATAGTGTCATCCTATGATTCATTTGGTAATAAGGACAAACTTATATTTAAATAATTAAGGGAGAATGATTAAAAAACTAATTGCCCTGAGAGAAGAGTGATGTTAAGGTATAATACAAAAATAGCATTCAGGAATCTTGTCAACCGAAAACGTTATGCGCTTGTTAACGTTTTAGGCCTGGCCATTGGCCTGGCCAGCTTTATTGTTATTGCACTTTACATTATTGATGAATTGGGCTATGACCTCCATCATTCGAAATCTGAAAGAATATTCCGGATTGTTAATGTTTATGATT
>CBDUSM010000313.1:0-2446 GCA_965369825.1 uncultured Bacteroidales bacterium | reverse complement strand
ACATTGGTTAAAACCAAAGGTTCTTTTCCTGTGTTGGTAAATTCAAACTCACAATCACCATTTCCATTTTGATAGATGGTCCCGTAATCATGAATCAATTTATTAAAAGTAATTTCAGGTGCCATAGGATTATCAGCCTCAGCTGTCTGTGCATTTACTCCAAGAAGGGCAATAAGAATAATTCCAAACAATAATATTATACGTTTCATTTTATGTGATTTTAAATTTATTTTTTTAATTAATTGCAAACTTATATATAAAAAAGATAAAAAAACAAAAATGCAAATAAAAAATCAAATAGAATTCACTGTAATTAATTAAACCAAAGGTGTCAATCCCTAATAATTTATGCTCAGCTTTTCAAACAATGTATTACTTTGAATGATCTCAATTCCCTTTTGAAATCCATCATCTATCTCATTGATCACATCGAAATATGCATTGTAATCGAATAAATTTCTTGCTATTAAGGCTGTTAATACATGTTGAATTTCAACCAGTGATTGATCAAGGCCCTCTTCATCTTTCTTAACACCTTTTTCCTCTGCATAATCAACAAAATCAGCCATTTGATCATCGCCAAATATAAATTTCTCTTTAAAAACTGAGAATTCAGGGTATTGTTTCTGAAGGTCAGCCCTATGATTATCCATATACTGAAGTGTGAAAGAATTGAACAGATTTTTCCTGCGTAAGTCAATGTAATAGTCAGAAAAACGGGTTGAGTCGAAAGGGATAAACACATCCGGCATGATACCTCCGCCACCATAAACAACACGATTTGCCTGGGTGAAATATTTCAATGAATCGGGAAAATCAATGCTATCGGCATGTATCAGTTCACCATGTTTAATCCTTCGGCTAAAATCCTTATAGTAATCTTCATTGCCATCTTCATAAGGTTTTTGGATACATCTACCTGTTGGTGTATAGTACTTTGCAGTAGTCAACCTGATAATTGATTCATCCGGCAACCGGAAAGGTTTCTGAACCAACCCTTTTCCAAAAGATCTTCTACCAACTATAATTCCCCTGTCCCAATCCTGTACGGCTCCGGAAACGATCTCGCTCGCTGAAGCGGATCCTTCATTGATCAATACAACCAATTGGCCTTTTTTAAAGGCCCCTTTATCAGTAGCGTTAAAATTATATTTCGGGCTTTTCAATCCTTCGGTATACACAATTAATTTTCCTGTATCAAGGAACTGGTCGGACAGATCCACAGCGGTTTTCAAATAACCACCTGAATTATATCTCAGATCGAGGATAAGTTTTTCCATGCCATTTTCTATCAATCCGGAAATTGCTTTGTCGAACTCGTCCATAGTAGTCTTTGAGAATCGGTTTATCTTTATATAGCCAATATCGGAAGTAGCCATAAAAGAAGCATCAATACTATTAATAGGTATTTTATCCCTCACAATGGTAAAATCCAGTAGTTCCTTCCTGTTCTTTCTGGCAATAGAAACAACTACTTTAGTGCCTTTCTTGCCTCTAAGCCTTTTAAAAACAAAATTATTGTCGATCTCAGAGCCTGTAGCATTTTCACCGTCAATCTTAACGATCTTATCACCGGCCATAATACCCAGCTTTTCGGAAGGTCCTCCGCTAATAGGTGCAATTACCAGGATAGTATCTTTGAAAATCTGAAACTGTACGCCTATTCCCTCAAAGTTTCCAACCAGCGGTTCATTGGCTTTCTCAACATCCTTTTTTGAAATATAAACCGAGTGCGGGTCAAGCTCTTTTAACATCTCAACAATTGCTGTTTCAACAATTGCAGGTTGATCAACCGTATCGACATAAAAATAATCGATGATCTGCAAAGTGGCTGCAAATTTCTGCACCGTTTCTTTCGCATTACTACTTTGCGAGTACCCCGTATAACAAAAAGCCAGGGCACCGAGTATAATTACCAATGATAACTTTAGTCTATTAATTTTTTTCATACTTTCTGTTTTCTGCAAAGATAATGCCAAATAATTTAAGTTCGAGGGTGGAAAATTTAAAAATGTGTATATTCGCATCAGGTTGGGACAGGTCGTGACCTGTCCCAACCTATCGCAACCTGTCCCTACATTATCAAAACCATGAACCTGGAAAAAAGAAAATTCATTCATAGCCTTATCTTTCCTGCCATTTTCCTTCTATTGTTGTGGTTGATTAAACTATCGGAAATTGTTTTTTCTGTTGATCTTGCATTTTTGGGTATTTACCCACTGAAAGCAAGAGGGTTAACAGGCATTTTGTTCTCTCCATTGCTACATGCTGATATCTCGCACCTCGCTACAAACTCTGCCCCATTACTTGTATTAGGGGTCATGCTTTTTTACTTTTACAGAAAGATAGCCTACAATGTATTTTTTTTAATTTATCTTCTTGGTGGCCTTTGGGTCTGGTTTGGGGCCAGAGAGGCATTTCATATCGGGGCCAGCGGGCTTATCTA
>CBDUSM010000312.1:0-2459 GCA_965369825.1 uncultured Bacteroidales bacterium | reverse complement strand
CTTTAGCCAACGGATTGTCTTCTTCATACCTTCAGCCAATGTCATTGGTGAGTATCCAAGTTCACTCTCCGCTTTTGCTGAGGAACACTCCCAATGATAAACATATCGTCGTACAAAACCGGGTGTTATCAATGGCGGTAAATTAAATATACTGGCCATTGCCATCATGATCTTAGAAGCCGCTAACATAATAAAAAAAGGCAAATTATACAAGCAATACTTTTCTCCTGATACTTTTTTCAAAATTTGGAAAAAATCATGATAAGAAACATTATCTCCGCCTAATAAATAATGCTCTCCCGAGCGGCCTTTCTCCAGCGCCAGCATGTGTCCTTTCACAACATCGTCAACATAAACATAATTTCCTATGCTTTTACCGTTCCCGGGGATAATATGCCACTTATCTCTAATGTATTTATCAATCATAATTGAAACTGAATTACTTTGGCTAAGTAATCCCGGTCCAAAAACCCTCGTTGGATGCACGACAATAATATCAAGGCCCGGGTTTTTATAATCTTCCGCTACTGTATCGGCTATGGATTTTGTACGTTCATACTCATTGAAAAAATTTTTGCTTCTAACCGTATCTTCATTGATTATTTTTCCATCAATAGAAGGGCCAAAAACACCGGCCGTTGATGTGATGATCACTTTTTTCACCTGCTGTTTCAATGCGCAATCCAGTAACAACTTGGTTCCTTTGACATTGATATCGTAGAATGTATTAGTATCCTTTGACCACACCCTTGCAAATGCCGCCAGATGAAAAACCACATCACAACCTTTCATACCCCGCATTATACTATCCTCATTAAGGATATGCCCATAAAATATCCTGACCCCGGGATGTGCAATAAGTTTGGCTTTCTCTTCTGTGCGACATAAAGCATGCACAGTGTGCCCTTCCTCAGCAAGTTTCATGGTGAGGTGAACCCCAATAAATCCCGTAGCACCCGTAATAAACACCTTCATAACTAATCCGTTTTTATCCCTTTCAACTTCCTCAACTTTTTACACGCATCTCCTTGTTAAAAAATATCGAGAAATATTCATTTGACAACGCCAAAGCCAAATGGGCAAAGAAAGCGATCCAAATTGTGCCTGTCTCTAATGTTAGAACACATAAAATAAACCCGAGAGGTATGCACGCAATCGTTTCTTTCCATCCCTTAGGCATATGAACAAAAGCATATATGGAAACGTTTAAAAAAATAGCTGGCCAGTAGCCCAATAGAGGTAAGCTCAAAAACAATAGCACTCCCCTGAACAAAAATTCATAGCCCAACAAATAAACAAACCAACCCAGAGAGCTTAATGCCAATATCTTAGGTGACCATTCCTGAATTCTGATCTGAGGATATACCCGAAGATTATCTGGCTTTCTGGCGGCAAAAAAATTGATTAGTACTATTACTGCTGACAAACCAGCTATCCAATAAATACTCTGTACAACATTTTTCAAACTAACTCCAATATCTGATAGTTGAATAGTTAATCTTGATAAAATAACCACAGCCGGTAAAAGGCCAAGAAATAAAAAGCCTGTAAACTTCTGGAAGATTACCCACCATATTTTTGTTTTCTCTTCGCCATAAACCTTAACAAACCAAGAAAGTATGGCAACTGATTTTGTGATAAAAAAATAGCCAAGGTATCCTACCGTCAATAAAGAGATGGCCAGGATAAATGCCATATGTTGTGGATCCATATTCATTTTATTAAGGTTAGCAAAACTATTCATTTATTTAATTAAAACAAAGATATTACGCTTCTATAAAAGATATACGATTTAACGTTAAACACTCTTAAGCTGCGACCTGTTAACTGTAATAGCTATCAAAAAAAATATTCATCACTCAAAAATAATTTAGATTACTTTTGACGAAAATGAAAATCACGGGAAACAATACATTTCGACATGATAAAGTAATCACCATTTCTTTCGCTCATTTTATTCATGATATTTACTCTTCCTTTCTGGCACCCTTACTGCCTTTATTAATTGATAAGCTAAGTATTTCATATGGTATGGTTGGTATCCTTAGTTTCATCCAGCGATTCCCCTCTTTATTCAATCCTATAATTGGGATTATGGCCGATAAGATACATCTTCGTATTTTATTAGTCATTTCCCCTGCTATCACAACTGTTGTTATGAGTCTGCTGGGTGTGGCCCCCAGCTATTCTATTCTGGCTGTTTTGCTTTTTGTTATGGGGATTAGTTCTTCACTATTTCATGTCCCAACACCTGTAATGATAAAAAAAGTTTCAGGAAACAAAATAGGGAAGGGTATGAGTTTCTATATGATTGGTGGGGAGCTGGCACGGACATTAGGGCCTCTTTTTATTGTTGGGGGTGTGTCAGTATGGGGGTTGGGGGTTAAATGTAAATTAAGGCGTGTATGATTCGTGGCATCAATCTCTATTTATGTAAATATAATGAACATACAATCAGG
>CBDUSM010000311.1:0-2460 GCA_965369825.1 uncultured Bacteroidales bacterium | reverse complement strand
CTGGTACGGTCATGATTAAATTCAAGAATTCTCCTGCCATCATAAGTCAATCCTATTGTTCTAAATGTTAAACTCTTACCAACTCCGGGTAAATTGAGAACGTTTCGATCCGTTGCTAGAAACCGTAATTTTTCCTGACTTCTAATCGTATTGAGATGTTCAACCATGTTTTCAGCATCTGAAGGTATCTCCTTTATATAATCATAATACTTTTCAGGGATCACACCCAGCGATTTCTCTTCCAATTGCTCCTGCACAGCTCTGGCGGTGTTAGCGAAGTTCTTGTAATTCTCCATATAACCTTTCACAATAAACGTATAATATGGCAGTACACCGATATCATTTAAAACCTCACGTAATTTTGCTGTGTGGCCCCTTCGGGAAGCTCCGGCAGTAAAAACCTGCTGGTTGGTGACAATCCACCCTGCAGAAAGAAGTCTTTTCACTCCTTCAGCAGCTTCAGGGGTCACTTCCATTGCTGTTTCAAAGTGTGTTTGGATAACAAACTTTTTAAAGCCGATCTTTGAGGCTTTTTCCTTAAAACCGGCCAGGATATTGATCAATTCAGTGGTTATTCTCTGAGGAAGGTACACCGGAAGCCGCGTGCCAAGCCTGATCCTTAACATCTCAGCATATTTCTCCCCATCCTTTCTGTTTTTATTGGCATTTATTTTATTAACTGCCATATCATAAATGGCATCAAATATCCTTTTGAGCGACTTATCAGTATTCATAAGAGCATCTCCACCAGTAACCAGGATGTCTCTTAGCTGGGAGTCGTTCTCAAAATAAATCATAAGATTAATGAGTTTAACAGGCCAGGTCTCTTTGGGTTTTAGCTTGTTAAGATCGAAGTTTAGATTCCCTCTTTGAAAGTCAAACATTCGCTGGCACGAAACACAAAGCCCACCACAAGCACGGCCGGCAGTATCAGGGATAAGAATGGCCACTTCGGGATAGCGACGGTGTATATTATCATGTCCGGGAAGAAGCCACCCGGCAGCATTTGGCACACCCGGTTTCACAATATCTTCTTTTTCCCATGCCACAATGTGTCCAAACTCGTTAATCAGTTGTTTAGAATAGAAAACGTAGCACCGGATCGCCTGGTCAGCCCCAACAGCAAAGTCAGGAACATCAACGTTTAAAAGTGACAAGTAATAAGGGTTTACAAAAAAAGGAATCCCGACTTCTTTGGCCTCATAAAGGGTTTCCATTGTTTCTTCTCCCAGGCTAAAATCAAGCATCTCGTTTAATAGTTCAGGAGAACGGACGGCAAACCGTAAGTGAAAAAGCCTATTATCCCACCATTCGTAAGCTTTTTTAAGTTTTTCATCCTCAGTCATTCCCGGTTCAAAAGAAAACTTAGCGTCATTGATCTCTTTATCATTCATTTTCGAGATAATGACTTTTAAAATCCGCTCCTTGTTTTGGTTCCGCAGCTTTACTATTTCCGGATCCAACCCTGATGGATGTCGATCCATCCACTCCATAACCTTTGATTCAGAAGGTAAATTTCTCTCAACACTACCCGAAAATTGCCTGAACAATTCTAACATATCTTTAAAAAAAGCAGGATTGGCTCCTCCCCTGCCTGATTTTACTGCAAGCCATAAAATCCGGAATGGTTCATTGGCAATTTTCTCACCTCTAAGATTAAGGTCAGCATGCTTTTGTCCACAATGATCGATGGTATCTAAAATTCGGATAGCAGCATAGTCGCTCCACTTCAACTGATCAAAAGCCTCCCTACCTGTAATTTCATTTTTGTAAAACTTATACGCACGATTATTCTCATCCATATACTCCATCACCCAGTCCCAAATGCCATTTATAGCCTGGTCAAAAAACTGAGCACGCCGCATGATAGCCTCAAGCTTTTGATTTTCCTTTAATAACTTGCTCAATAAACGACGTGATATTATGCTGATCGTTTCTTTTTCTTTAATACTTTCTGAAAATGAATTATTATTATGTGACATTTTTATCTCCAACTATTTTATCAACTTTTATTAACAATTCGAATTTTTATGCAAATGTATCAATTTTTGAAAAAAGGAGAAGTGTTTCTAAGCCACACCTGTTTTGCGCGGCAAGCATGGGTTGAGATAATATTATACACCACTAAGGATACACAAAGGATTGCACAACATCGCCCTAAGGGCGAAATATTGTTTTGATGCGCTGGCCTCAATTTCAAAGGGGCAAGGCCCCTTAATGTAATAGCTCAGGGTGTAATGAAGCCTCGAACATTATTGGAATTAGCCCGATGCCGGAGGTATCCAATGTTTATGGCAAATACAATAATAAATTAATGCACCCCCCCTAACTCCTCTGCCAACTGGCGGAGAGAACAGAGCTTACCAGTTATCAACATAGCTCGGTGCCCTCCTTCTCCTTCAGGAGAAGGGGCAAGGGTTGAGGTGCATTGAGGAAAAATCCACTAAAACGTGCCCCTGT
>CBDUSM010000310.1:0-2464 GCA_965369825.1 uncultured Bacteroidales bacterium | reverse complement strand
AGCGCCAGGAAATTGAGAATAAGGAAAAGATCTACGATATCCGAATAACGATTAACGATATTCGAATTTTGATGTGATAAGCACAAATCAAAAATCATACATTAAACATCGGACATCTGACATCAAAATAAATAGGCCTTAATCTAATGCCAAAGAAACTGACCTGTCGGGAAAACCTGACAAATTTTTGTTAATGTTAAATATTATTTACAAAAAGTATTATATTTGTAAAAAATATTTTGTGTTATGGCAGAAAAGAAAATTTTATTATTACCCAGGGCAAATAAAATTCTCACTACAGTGGGTGAAAACATCAAACTGGCCCGACTTAGGAGAAAGTTAAGTAGCGAGCAAATTGCCGAAAGGGCAAATATAAGCCGCCCCACATTATTGTCCATCGAGAAAGGCTCGGCAGGTGTTGGAATTGGCTCATACTTACAAGTGCTAATAGTCCTGGGGCTGGAGAAGGATTTTCTGTTACTGGCAAAGGATGATGTGTTAGGAAGGAAGTTGCAAGATGCCAATCTTACTCCAAAAGAAAGGGCTCCAAAAAAAAATAAAGCCTTATGAGCAGGAGAGAAAACAAAAGTACGGTTTATGTATTTGCTCACTGGGTGGGAATGGGAAAAGCCACCCTGATGGGAATATTGCATTCCGAATTATTGAGAGGAAAGGAGATATTTTCTTTTGAGTATGATGAGGAATGGTTGCAATCGGAGCATGCACAACTATTGGATCCTGACCTGCAATTATATCCCGGTTTGTTTTATCAGCATGATGAACGTAAACATAACTTTGGTTTGTTCCTGGACTCTTCACCCGACAGATGGGGCCGTATCTTAATGCGCAGGCGTGAAGCTGCCATGGCAAGAAAAGAAAAAAGACCGGAACAAAATCTGTTTGAAACAGATTATCTGCTGGGTCTATATGATGGCCATCGAATGGGCGCTTTGCGATTTAAGGTAGATTTGGACGGGCCTTTTCTGAATGATAATAAGGAGATGGCCAGTCCACCCTGGACATCAATCCAGGAATTGGAAACAATCAGTTTACGCCTGGAAGAGGATAAGGTTGTCGACGATCCTGATTATTTAAAATGGTTAAACATGCTTGTTGCTCCTGGTTCTTCGCTCGGCGGCGCCCGTCCAAAAGCGAGTATTATCGGTTCGGATAATTGTTTGTGGATTGCAAAATTTCCAAGTCGTAATGATGCGGTGGATATTGGTGGCTGGGAAATGGTAACTTATGAATTGGCAAAATCAGCAGGAATAAATATGGCTGAATCGAAGGCAAAAAAGTTTTCAACTTCTCATCATACTTTTCTTACAAAGCGGTTCGACCGCACCAGCAACGGCAAAAGAATTCACTTTGCCTCTTCCATGACAATGCTTGGTTATACCGATGGACAGGATTATAGAGATGGGGCAGGTTACCTTGATTTGGTAGAATTCATCGTAGCTAACGGAGCAAAAGTCAATGCCGACATTGAAGAGTTATGGCGAAGGATCGTGTTCAGCATTTGTGTTTCTAATACGGATGACCACTTAAGAAATCATGGTTTTATTTTATCTGATAAAGGATGGATTCTCTCACCGGCTTACGACATAAATCCGGAGGAAACGGGAACCGGATTAAAACTGAATATCTCAGAAACTGATAATACGCTGGATTTGAAACTGCCAATGGATGTTCATGAATATTTCCGGCTAAGCAGGGCGAAAGCTGATCAAATAATGTTAGAAGTAAAAAACAGTGTGCGAAACTGGAGGAAAGTGGCTGTTAAATATAACATTCCCAAAACCGAGCAGGAATTGAAAGCATTGGCATTTTCGCGGGCTGAATGATAAATCCACCATTCCATTCTTCCTCCTATCAAGCACACAATAGGTACACTTCAAAGCCCCCTTCTTAGAAGGTGGATTTTCAATTAGTTTCAAAAAACATTACGGCATATCCCCCCCCACCGAATATCTTAACAAATTAGATCAGAAATAGAAATACCTGATCAAATTTAACTAATGCAACAATAGATAAAGCAATTGAGACATTGCGTAATGTTATCCCATTCATTCTGTATACTTTTACATTGGCATTACTTCGTTACTTCGTATATGTCGTTCAATCATTCAATCGCTAAATAAAAATGCAGCAACAGTAGTAATCAATCAAGAAAAACCCCGTCCGGATACTTAATCCCGGTCAGAAACAAACCTTTCGCAGGCACAGAAACACCGGCTTCGGAACGATCTTTGTTTTCAATAATTTTCCGAAAATCATCTAATGTGATTTTGTGTTTACCCAGATCAACAAGTGTCCCTACAATTGCCCTGACCATATTCCTTAAAAACCGGTCGGCTGTTATGGTAAAAATAAGCAACGGGCCCTGCTCCTCCCACAAGGCACTCATAACCTTGCAATTATTTGTTTTAACCTGGGTGTGAAGCTTTGAGAAAGAGGTAAAGTC
>CBDUSM010000309.1:0-2478 GCA_965369825.1 uncultured Bacteroidales bacterium | reverse complement strand
GAGTGATAGCAGGCAGAAAGTAGCTTTCTGTAATTATCTACCACAAATGATATGTCTTTTTGTAACACCATTATGGGAAAAGGAAATTAATTGCTCTGTGGTTACATTTATGAAAAATTAACCACAGAGCTTCACAAGATATCACAGGGAACAAGGAGAAAATGCCCCCTTGGTTTTAGGATTTCTCTTTGGGTTTTGAAGGTGGCTCAGCAATAGAGTCTCTCATCTTGGTATCAGCCTGGATATTTCTAAATTTATAATAATCCATAATGCCAAGATTTCCACTTCTGAAAGAATCAGCGATAGCCATCGGTATTTCAGCTTCAGCCTGAATTACATTAGCTCTGGCTTCTTGTGCTTTTGCTTTCATTTCCTGTTCAGTAGCAACAGCCATAGCTCTTCGCTCCTCAGCTTTGGCCTGTGCAATATTTTTATCGGCATTGGCCTGATCCATTTGAAGTACTGCACCAATATTTTTCCCAATATCAATGTCGGCAATATCGATAGAGAGGATTTCAAAAGCCGTACCTGAATCAAGTCCTTTATTCAAAACCAATTTGGAAATAGAATCCGGGTTCTCAAGTACTTTTTTGTGTGAATCGGCTGATCCAATAGATGACACAACACCTTCTCCTACCCTGGCCAAAACAGTTTCTTCTCCGGCACCCCCGACCAATTGCTTGATATTAGCTCTGACCGTAACCCTTGCTTTGGCAATGAGCTGAATACCATCTTTTGCGACTGCGGTTACAGGTGGAGTGTCAATTACTTTTGGGTTAACTGACATCTGAACAGCTTCAAGTACATCTCTTCCGGCAAGGTCAATAGCAGTAGCTGTTTTGAAATCAAGTTCCATATTTGCTTTATCAGCTGAAATAAGGGCATTAACAACAGCATTAACGTTACCACCTGCTAGAAAGTGGGCTTCCATGTCGTTCCGGCTTAGTTTAAGGCCGGCTTTGGTAGCCGTAATGAGGGTTCGCACGATAACCTGTGGTGGTACCTTCCTCCAGCGCATCAGCACAAGTTGAATCAATGAAACCCGTACATCCGATAAGAGAGCCGTGAACCATAAGCCAACAGGAATGAAATAAAAAATTATCCATAATCCGATCAGTGCGGCCACTCCTATAACAATAACCATAAATACATTACTTTCTTCCATAATTATTATTTTTTTTGTTTGATTAATATTTTATTGAATTCTATTTTGGTGATGATGATTTCGGTATGGGGATCCAGGAATTCTCCAACAGTATGAACTTCATAATAATCACCGTTGATCAATGCTTTTCCCGATGGAGCCAACCTGGAAACAGTTTTACCTGTATCGCCGACTTTAATTTTTGACTCGTCGATAACATTTACCTTTCCATCAATTTCTGATTTCAATGTAACCTTTTTCCAGGTTTTTGATTTAAGAACAAATGACAGAAAGACAACAGTCATAATCACTGCACCTCCCAGTGTCAGAAGCCCGGCTTTCTGGCCATAAACTGCGAATGCCTGCCATACGCCCACTGCAATAAGGATAAATCCTAAAATACCGGCAACATTGGTGCCGGGCAGTACAAGTATCTCCAGTAAAAGAAGTAAAAAGCCAATCAGTACTAAAATGATGATAACAGTTAAGGTCATAGTCGTATTGTTCCTCCAGATTTTTTTCCTGTTTTATAATATTTTTGAGCCTCAGGCAAAAATTTCCGTAATGCCTCAACACGGTTTTCATCACTGGGGTGAGTACTAAGAAATTCAGGAGGTTTAGCCCCTCCTATTTGAGCCATTCTTTGCCAGAAATCAATGGCATAAGCCGGATCATAACCAGACATGGCCATAAATACCATCCCCAGTTTGTCTGCTTCATATTCGTGTGTACGTGAATAGGCCAAAGAGCCGAGCTGGCTCCCAGCTCCGTATGCCAGGAGAAAAATATCCCTGGTTTTTTCAGGTTCATTTGCTAAGGCATAATCAAGCGTGACAGCACCCATATAAATGGCCAGTTGTTGTGTCATTCGTTCGTTACCATGTTGAGCTACGGCATGGGCAATTTCATGGCCCATAACCGTTGCAATGCCATTTAAGCCTTCAGTAACAGGTAGGATACCAGAGTAAAAAACAATTTTTCCGCCAGGCATGCACCAGGCATTCACCGTTTCATCTTCAACCACATTAAACTCCCAGGTGAAATCGTCAACCCTTTCTGCCATCTTATTATCGTTAAGGAACTGTATTACGCCCTGAGAAATATCGTTGCCCACCTTCTGCACTTCCTGAACCCGGGCATCAGATGAAGGCAATGGAGGGTTTTGATTTAAAAAATCCTGATAGCTTGCAATACTCATGCTAAGCATCATGCTATTAGGTAATAATTTCACGCTCTTTCTATTGGTGATAGGAATTGTAGAACAAGCTATGAAAAACAGTGTAACTACAATAAGAAAATAATTTTTTTGACTCATGGAAAAAGATTATTGCTTT
>CBDUSM010000308.1:0-2489 GCA_965369825.1 uncultured Bacteroidales bacterium | reverse complement strand
TGACAGGGGAAGCCAGGTGTGTTGGAAAAACAGGTATTGAAATGGAAGCATTGACAGCTGTTCACATCGCCCTCCTTACAATTTATGATATGTGTAAAGCCGTTGACAAAGAGATGGTTATGGAGAATATCAGGTTAGTTGAGAAAACAAAAACAGATATTTCCTGATGGGCTTTTCCCAACGATTTAAACCGGGGGTTACAAAAAGGGTGTTGCTATTTTTTGCAGCCGGGATATGGGGATTTGCTGCTTTTAAAATACTTTGGATGGTCGATAAATTTCTGGATGACCCTTCGAATATTATCTGGAATTTGATACTTGGTGCTTGGAATTTTACCGGTTTTACTTATGTTGAAAATAGTTTTATGATAAATAATTATGACAGATAAATTAGTAGATAATATTCGGGTTGTTTCGGTTAATATTTCTGAAAAGAAGGGAACAATAAAAAAACCTGTAAAGGAGATTACGCTTACTAAAAATGGGGTAGGCCATGATGCACATGCAGGTGACTGGCATCGGCAGGTTAGTTTTTTGGGAGTGGAAAGCATACAGAAGTTTAAAAAACTGTTAAGCAGGGAGCTTCTTTTTGGAGAGTTTGCAGAGAATATTACTACCAGTGGCATGTTGTTATATAAAGCTTCCCCTCTTGATCGATTCAAAATTGGTGAGACAGAAATTGAAATTACCCAGATCGGTAAAGAATGTCACGGCAATAGCTGTGCTATTTTTCAGGAAATAGGAAGCTGCGTAATGCCAAAGGAGGGTATTTTCGGCAGGGTTATTAAGCCAGGTAAGATTAATACTGGTATGTTGATAGAATATTTACCCCGTTTATATAAAATATTAATCATAACTTTGAGCGACCGGGCAAGTCGTGGAGAATATTCCGATAGGAGTGGGCCTGAAATTGAGAAGAGAACAAAGGAATACCTGGAAAGCATCAATTGGCGATACCAGATTGATTATCAGATTATCCCTGATGATAGCGATAAGTTGAGTGAATTGTTGAAAAAGGCAAAAGAAGAAAGGGTAGATGTTATTTTCACCACAGGGGGTACAGGCATTGGCCCCAGGGATATTACACCTGATGTTGTCAGGGAATTGCTTGATAAAGAGATTGTCGGTATTATGGATATGATCAGGTTGAAGTATGGACAGGAGAAGCCAAATGCTTTGCTTAGCAGAAGTGTAGCGGGTGTGATGGGTGAGAGTTTGGTTTATACGTTACCAGGTAGTGTAAAAGCAGTTCGGGAATACCTGTCTGAGATATTCAAAACCCTGCAGCATCTGATTTTTATGCTTCACGGCATAGATGCGCATTGAAGAAATCACCACAGCACTCATAAAAATTTTACAAATTTTGGAGAGGGCTGTGTACCTTGCTTATAATCCCCATCTTGAAAGGCGGGGCTATTGATAGCTCTTTATATAAATTTAATAAATTAATCAGGATTAGTATAATGCTCCGATCATTATTGCCATACTTTAAAAATAAATTTGTACTTGTTACAATTGCTTTTATTGTATGGATTTCGTTTTTTGATCATAATAATATTATTTCTCAGGTTAAGCGCCTACGCGGCCTGAAAATTCTTAAGCAGCAGAAGGAATATTATATCGATGAAATTGAAAAAAATAAAATGGAATCAAATGCACTGAAATTTGATACTGCCAGTTTGGAACGTTTAGCGCGGGAGAAATATTTAATGAAGAGAGATAATGAGGATATTTTCATCATTATTGAGGAGTAGAACTTCGATTTTACCTCTCACCCAATTTTAACGAGATATTTTTTTCTTCATCCTCTCTCAAAATCTTTAGGTTTACCACATCATTGGGTTGATATTTTTTCAGTAAGTCAGAATAGACTTTTAAATCATCTGTTTTTACTCCATCCAGTTCTATGATAATATCTTCGGCTTGTAATCCTGCAATCTCACCTGCCGACCCGGAAATAACGCTTGCTATTTTTACCCCTTTGCCTTTATAAGCGAAATCTGGTATTGAACCTGTACTCACTCTTCGGTTTGTTTTATTTTTTTCTGGAGTTTTATTTATTCCGGGAGTTTTTCCGGTGTAATTCATAGGGTCTTCCCTGTCAGCAAGATATACCAAAACTTCTTTGCTAACTATCGCAACTTTCACCAAACCTTTACCATCAATTTTTTCGAATGTATCTGAAGGACGATGATAGTTTTCTGTGGCTCCTGTAAATAGCTGAACAGCAGGGATTCCTTTTTCAATAAATGCAACCTGGTCGCTCGCATCTAAGTCCTTGTCAATAACTTCAGTTTTTACACCTGTGGTATAATCCGTACCCATGAAAATAAACTTCCATTCTTTCGCCGAATTGGCATTTAATACCAATAACTTTTTATCGAATAAACTACCGTCTGTATCAATATTTACATTGGCAAAAATTTTTCCTTCAAAATAATCTTTGCTATGGGCTACAAAATATCGGGAGCCGATTAACCCGGCCTCTTC
>CBDUSM010000307.1:0-2502 GCA_965369825.1 uncultured Bacteroidales bacterium | reverse complement strand
CACAACAACAGAAAGCATAATTCGCCAACTGGCAACGCCTGTATACAGAAGAATAGCAGCACCAATCAAAATAGCCAATGTAGATGTTTCTCCAATGGATCCCGGTATAAAACCAAAAAACATATCTGAAACAGAAGCTGAAATGGGGTTCCCCACAAGCGCATCCCCTAAGGGTGTGGCTCCTGAAAAAGCATCAGCTTTATCAGTAATCCACACTTTATCGCCAGACATGGCCTGAGGATATGCAAAAAACAAGAAAGCTCTTGCTATCAATGCCGGGTTTAAAATGTTCATGCCTGTTCCTCCAAAAACTTCTTTTCCTATTATTACAGCAAAAGCAGTTGCGACAGCCACCATCCAAAGGGGTGTGTCAGGGGGTATTATCAACGGAATCAGCATACCGGTGACCAAAAAACCTTCATTTACTTCATGCCCTCTGAATTGGGCAAATGCAAATTCAATCGCAAGTCCAACAACATAAGAGACAACAATAATGGGAAATACCTGAATAAATCCAAACCAGAAATTAGTCCAAAAGTCAGCATCCTGCCCAATCGACAGAAAGTGTTGGCATCCTACATTCCACATCCCAAACAATAGTGCCGGTATAGTAGCAATAACCACAACCGACATTGCGCGTTTCATATCCATAGCATCGCGGATATGGCTCCCTCTTTTTGTAACCTTGTCAGGAACAAAAAGAAAAGATTCAAAAGCTTCAAATGTTGAATGAAGCTTTTCAAACTTTCCACCATTTTCAAAATGTGGTTTTATATTATCGAGATATCTCCTTAATGATTTCATGCATTGATGTTATATAAACAAATTCTTAACTCATTTCTTTTCTGATATAATCCAGCCCATTACGAACAATGGCCTGGACATCAATTTTTGAAGTGTCGATAAATTCGCAAAGTGCAAAATCTTCTTCATCCACTTCATAAATACCCAGGTTCTCCATCAAGTCAATATCCTTCACTAAAATGGCTTTTATTAAATGAACAGGATAGATATTCATTGGAAAATATTTTTCAAACTCCCCTGACATAACAAATGCTCTTACGCCACCGTTAAGGTTAGTATCGAGGCGATATTTTCTCTTTCCGGGTTGCAGCCAGGAAAAATAAGAACGGCTGACACTAAATTTTTTAAAACGGGGCATAGCCCATCCAACAAATTCAGGGTAATTACCTTCAAGAATTACCGTTACCTGTGTATCATAAAAGCCAATGTAACCATTTCTTTCTATTCTCTTCCCGGTAAACACATTACCACTAATAAACCGGAGGTTCCCTTCATTTAAATTACCTGTTATCAATTCGGTAATCGAAGTTCCGGCGATAACCCTGTAATACCGCGGTTTCAATACTTCAGATCCGGTAAGGGCAATGACCTTGGTAGCATTGTATCGTCCTTCCAGAAATAACCTGCCGATGGTAAGCACATCCTGCGGGTAGAGGTACCACACGGTATCACCTTTGTTGATCGGATCAATATGATGAATCTGCACTCCAATATTACCAGATGGATGAGGCCCGGTAAAATAATTAAACTGAACTCCTTTTGAATTTGTAAAAACAGCAGAATGTTGCTCGTCGGCAAATAAATTCAGATGAACTTTCCCATTTGTTAGTTTAGAAATTGCATTAATGCCCGTTTGGAAAAGATCACCATGCCCATGAACAATAAAGTCGTTATCAGGAGCTAAAGGAGCTGTATCAAAGCCGGAAATAAAAATTGCTTTGGGAGTATCATCAGGATTAGCAATAATCGAATAAGGCCGTTGACGAATAAGTGGCCATAAACCACTTTCAAGAAGCCTTTTTTTAATTTCGTTGCCATCAAGGTCGTTTGGATTAGCTTTCTCAAATTCAAGGTAAGCGATCTCTTCATCAGCCTTTATCCTGATCTCTTCCATAACCCTTTTGCGCCCACGCTTTACCTCGGTTATTTCGCCACTAACCGGTGAAGTAAAAATAATATTCTCGCGATATTTATCAAAATAAACAGGAGAACCGGCTTTTACTTTATCGCCCTCCTTTACAAGTAACTTCGGAAAAACTCCATTAAAATCAGTTGGCTTAAGTGCATAATGGGTTGTTGCTTTTTCAACGATTATTTTTTCGGCTACTCCATACAGGTTTATGTCAAGCCCTTTTTTAATTTTTATTGCCTTTGCCATATATGAAATTGTATTTCGTCGATATGGATATATCGTTAATTGAAATCGTTTCTGAAATATTAATAAAAGGGTCAAAGTTAAAGAAAAATATTAATTCTCAAATTAGTTTTTTATTTAATTCCTTGCAGCAAGCTGCGGGAATTAAATCCAATTATATCCCGAATAGGACTCTGTCTTTTCGGGATCAGTTCGACTTAGAATTCTCAATTCACTTCATTTTTGAAAATTTAGTCTCACTGACTAAAAAATGTATCTTTGTAATAATAATGCAGGAATAGCTCAGTTGGTAGTCCGCCAGTTGGCGGATCCCAAGCTGAGGG
>CBDUSM010000306.1:0-2505 GCA_965369825.1 uncultured Bacteroidales bacterium | reverse complement strand
AAATAATATATTAAAAACTAATTTTAACGATTGAAATTATGCCTGAAATGCTAAAATTTGATTCTCCAAAAGATCAGTCATCTTACATAAAAGTTATTGGTGTTGGAGGAGGTGGTTGTAATGCGGTCACTCACATGTTCAAGCAAGGAATACAGGGAGTTGACTTTATATTATGTAACACCGACATACAAGCGCTGGAAACCAGCCCTATTCCAAATAAAGTGCAACTTGGCACGTTGGGTTTAGGTGCCGGATCGATCCCATCAGTAGGTAAAGAAGCTGCCCTCAATCATGTGGATGAAATAAAGGAAGCTTTACAAAACCAAACTAAAATGTTGTTTATTACAGCAGGAATGGGAGGAGGAACTGGTACTGGAGGAGCCCCTGTTATTGCTGCAATTGCTAAAGAACTCGACATTTTAACTGTAGGTATCGTTACTATTCCATTTTATTTGAAGGAAGAAAAAGGAGATTGCAAGCCGAACAGGGCATAATAGAACTGAGGAAATTTGTTGACACCTTGCTTATCATTTCAAATGATAAACTGCGGCAATTATTTGGAAACTTAACCCTAACGGATGCTTTCTCAAAAGCAGATAATATTCTGGCAACAGCAGCCAGGGGCATTGCAGAAGTAATAACAGTTCCCGGTCAAGTCAATGTTGACTTTCAGGATGTCAGAACTGTGATGAAAGACAGTGGGGCTGCCATTATGGGTACCGGCATTGCTGAAGGTGAAAACAGGGCAATGGAAGCTGTAGATGCCGCATTGACCTCCCCTCTGCTCAATGATAATAACATTAAAGGTGCCAGCAATATTCTTTTGTATTTATCCTCGGGAGAAGAAGAAATAAAAATGGATGAAGTGAGTGAAATCACAGAACACATTCAAAATGAAGCTGGTAATAATGCAGAAATGATTTGGGGTAACGGGATAGACGAATCTTTGAATAAAAAAATCAGTATCACAATAATCGCTACAGGATTCACGTCGGCTGAAAAGTTAGATAAATCTTCAAAAAGCGAGCGTATCATACATACCATTGATGAACCAGGACTTACTCCTGAAATGCCTGAAGAAAAAAGCAAAAAAGAACTAATCAACGAAATCACCCTGGTAAGAAAAGATCATAAGAATATCCAGTCATATACAAAGAGCGATTCCACACAGACAAGCAGGAATGAACCAATTGAATTCAATTTCCGATCTGAAGTGAATGAAAATCAGATTCCATTCAATGCGGAGTTTGCAAATCATGGACCTGATGAATTAAAAAGTAACCCGGAGGATACTGACATTTTCTTTGTTAAAAAAGACACCAGCATCCTAAGTACTCAAAGTGCTATTAACATTGAAGGCGACGAGAATGATGAGATCGATAAACGCTCCAAAGACCGGATTAATAAACTCAAAGCATTAAGTCTTAAGTTAAAAATGCCAGGAGGGCTTAAAGAACTTGAAAATGAACCTGCATACATAAGAAGGAATGTTAAAATAGTTGAGTCAATCCCTTCAGAAGAATCTCAGGTTGCCAGATACACATTGAGCTCAGGCGATGAAAATAACACCGAGATCAAGTCAAATAATTCTTTTTTACATGATAATGTAGACTAGAAGAGAAAATCTCAAGACCAACTTTCCCAAATAACAACATTATTCGCCTAGCATCAGACGATTAAAAGCTGTAACAGTCAGTTCACTGTCATTTTCCGTCATATACTGACGAACAGTTTTACTTGTATCACGAACGAAGTTCTGATTCAGGAGGGTATTTTCTTTATAAAATTTATTCAGCTTACCCAGTGCAATTTTTTCAACCAGATGTTCAGGTTTTCCTTCCTGCCGAGCCAAGTCTTTTCCAATTTCAATTTCTTGCTCAACAATTTTTGCATCAACCATCTCTTTATCAATGGCAACAGGATTCATGGCAGCGATCTGCATAGCAATTTCATGGCCAATATCATCGATATCCTTTACATCGGCTTTACTTAAACCGAGTATTGTTGCCAGACGATTACCCTGATGATTATAGGCAAACACCCTTGGGGCTTCAAAAAATTCATAATGGGCCACCTGCAGTTTTTCTCCAATTTTTCCAATGAGGTCTGTCAGGTTCTCATCAACGGTTCTTCCGTTGAAGTCCATTGACCTAAGATCTTCTAAAGAGCCTGGTCTCTTTTCTATTGCTTTATCAATTACATTGATGACAAAATTCCTAAATTCCTCATTTTGGGCAACAAAGTCAGTTTCACAATTAACCATAACATTAACGACGAATGTTCTATCGTTGTTGGTTTTTGCAAGAACAATTCCTTCATTAGCTTCTCTTTCAGCTCTTTTCAATGCAACTTTCTGACCTTTTTTCCGGAGGAACTCAATAGCTTTCTCTGAATCACCATCATTTTCCATGAGTGCCTTTTTACAATCCATCATTCCTGCACCCGTTTGCATTCTCAGCCTTTGCACCTCTGCTGCCGTAATCTTTGTCATTTTTTCTTTCTCTT
>CBDUSM010000305.1:0-2514 GCA_965369825.1 uncultured Bacteroidales bacterium | reverse complement strand
CCAATTCCTTTAATCGTTAAAAAGCCTTTATTGCCTTTTATGCGAACACGAACTGTGCGTTCAGGGACCGATGAAAGGTAGCCCTGGATGATTCTCGTCTCTTTGGTGACATTTGGTTTATAGTCGCCCTTCACCAAAAATTTTCTTTCAATTTCTTGTGCCATGTTATATTTAGTTAGCTAATTTTTTATCAAATACTCCCACAACACGTTTCACAGCCTGCATATAATTGATGTTTTCAACACCTTCCAGTCCTAAATCTTTTATGGTCTTTTTGATGTTATCAATTTCTGTTGATTCGGAATTCACAGTTACAACCATTGCACCATTGATCCACACATGGGCAAATTCACAAATTGTATCATTGACCATATACCCAAAGCGTTCTTTTGCTTTCATATTCATCCAGCATTTCCCAAAAATTCTGAATTCGTACCTGGGAATTACTACATCTACCATAATTCATTTTTTATTATTTGGTAATATTCCAATTTAGCCGTTGCATCATTTACAAGACAGATTATGTTATCATCAACCACAATTCCTTCATATTTTAGTTCATCCAAATTAAATATTTGCAAAACGTTTGCATTGTAATCACACATAAACACTCTCTTTGATTGGTCACTTACAAACCACAAAAGTGAATGATCAGCGTCAGTAAAAATACCTGAATAGTCCGATGCAAAGTCCAGGTTTTCCTCACTAACAATTCCCGATACTTCATTCCAGGTTATTAATAATTCAGGGTTCATTTCATTAACGATGTAATACAGTTTATTGTTTGTACTGTATGAGATGCCTTCCAGCCCGTTATTATCTGAATTTGCCGGAATATCTAACCAAAAAGTCTCTACTTTAATCCCTGTATCGTAATCAATAAATGTAATTTCACGATCAGTTTCTTCAGCAACCACTACAAGGTTCTTGTCAGGATTATAAGTAACACCTTCCAGATTCTTACCTGTATAATTCAACATCCTGATTATGTTTCCCTGCATATCCATTTCATAAACCTGGTTGGTGTGATCACTCACAGTTAATAGCGTTTTTTTATCAGGCCCGAATGATAATCCGGAAGGCTCGGGGACATCGATCGGATAACTATCGATCAACTCCAGTTTCCCCACAGGAGCCTCAATCACCGGATCAGGTGTTTCTTCCTTCTGGCATGCACCAGTAAAAAGCATAACAATTACGATGATTACAACTCTGGCCATTGGGTTTCATACTAAATCAGAAATCTATTTCTGTGTACCGTTTGCTGTTCCGGGTGATGGAACCGAAACTCCACCACCCGAGCCAGTACCATAACTTCGTGATAAATTTATCCCCTATGGATAACTATTTGAATTTGTTGTAGAAAGGATGCATCCCTTTACTTTTTTTTGGCGTAATCGATCTCTTTCATAAACTCCCCTTCAGCATTCCAAAATTGCCATTTGCCTGTACGGTCACCAAAAAAGTACTCCCCTTCGTAATATTTTTGCCCGTTGTCGTGCCAAACAGTTCTTTTTCCATGGCTCACTTCGTATTTAAAGGTGCCTTCACTCCATTTCACCCCATCATCAAACCAGGCAACCCATTTTCCGTATTTTTTTCCTTGTTTAACAGGCCCTTCTGCTCTTTTGCTTCTATTCTCATAATAATGAATTTCCCATATTAGTATTTTTTTGCCTTCCTCCATGCGAAAAAAACGCATAATTTTAGGGAATCCATCATCATAAGACTGAATTGTAAATTCAGCCACAGGTAAAAGATTTCCTTCAAAATCCCATACCTGGGTATCTCCAACTGGCTTGCCTTCTAAAAATCGTATTTCATAGTTCTTCTTGCCATTCTCGTACCAATAAGTCCACATTCCGTTATTAGGCTTATCATATGGATATACTCCTTCCATACGCTTCTTATGATTCTGATAGTAGAAGACTTCGCGGACCAGCAGGCTGTCGCTGCCTTCTACCTTATAGAGTTTCTCATGTTTAGGGATCCCGTCAATGTAGGTATCCACTACAACTTTTTCCAGTCCACCCGAACATGCAATAATAATTAAGGGCAGGAAGAACCATATTATTTTTCTCATATGTTTTTTTTAAAAAAATATTAAACCCTTGGATGTTTTTTTGGCTATAAGCTAACAACTATCGGTGTTACCTGTTAAATTTTAGCCTCTGGCCCCTGTTTGATTCATCAAATTTACCATCAAAATAAACAAGGTTTCCGTTAACAAATGTATGCGTAATTTTCGTCCTGAATGTTTCTCCGTCAAAGGGCGACCATCCGCATTTATATAAAATATTCGACTTATCAACAACCCATGCGGCATCTGCATCAACAACCGTCAGATCAGCCCAATATCCCTCCCTGAGAAATCCTCTTTTATCCACTTGAAAGCAGATGGCCGGATTATGACACATTTTCTCAACAACTTGCTCAACGGATATTTTACCATCAAGGGCAAGCTCAAACATAGCAATTAAAGAATGCTGGACTAATGGTCCGCCGGAAGGTGCT
>CBDUSM010000304.1:0-2533 GCA_965369825.1 uncultured Bacteroidales bacterium | reverse complement strand
GGCAAATCGTGCGAGATAATGGATGTAACTTCCTTTAATTCGTCGTTCATCTTTATTCGCTACTCAAAAACAATTTCCTTTTTATCATAATCTATGGTGAACTTACCAAACATCTTCAACGTGGCTTCACCAAACATTACCTGTTCTTCCATATTATGTATTACAGTAGCCGAAACATCTCTTACTACATTTTCTCCAATCCTAACTTCATTTAAATAAAAAACAGCTCTGTCGGAGATTGTTCCTTCTGCCAGTACTTTATTAATATCGCCCTCAAAATCGTTTTTGCTGATTGCTCCCTCTTTTAAAAGCCTGAGGGCTTCATCAATGGAAATATTAAAACCGCGCACGCGTTTAACATACGTGAATTCCATATTGTATCCATTAATATTACACGTTGACAGGATCGCTTCCCCTTTACCCTGGGTGAAAGAGATTACATTTTTTTCAGTGTTAATTATTATGTCGATTTCTGCTTCTGAAGCAATTTCTTCAATAGTCGCTTTAGGCACAAAATCCCTGCTTATTACCTTGAAGTCGGTTCTACGGTTGAGTTGGTGAGCAGCTTCTTTTACATTGTCGTTAGGCAATTGATCGATATAGTTTTCCGTCAGAATGGCTCCATTTCTAAATGTGAAATTTTCGTGTGAAATATCTTTAAGAAGTGTTCTTGGGATTCTTTCACCACACCCTTTAGCAATTAACCTGTCAGGATCTATTCCTCTTTCAATCAGGTAATAAATAACTGATTCCGCTCTTTTTTGAGAAAGAATATCGTTGTAGTTATCATCGGCACGGGCATCGGTATGGGAAGCAAGCTCAACAATAATGGTCGGGTTTTGATCCAGGGTTTGAATAAGCCCCTGAAGTGAGTCCTGGTATTGGGGTTTAAGGTCCCATTTGTCAAGGTCATAGAGTATCTCAGGCAAAACAATAGCTTCATCAGGTATGGGATGAAGGAGAAAGTCATGAACGAAATCCATACTCACGTTAACATCAACGGTCGTAATTCGTCCTGTAATATTGAAATAGTCTTCTTTTGAAACGATAATCTCATAAGAGGTAAAAGGCCTTAGCTGAGTTTTTCCAAAGTTAAAATATCCTTTAGGATCTGATTTAGCAGTTATCGACGACCCGCCGGAACCGATAAGTTTAATATCTGCTCCTACGATATACTGCAATGTCATATTGTCTTTTACAACACCTGAAAGGGTAAATTCAACCGGTGGTTCAATAAACGACCAGATATCGTCGCCACCACGTCCGCCTTTCCGGTTCGTGGAGAAAAGGCCACTTTCTTTTCCGGCCTTAAAAACAATTGCAAAATCATCATTACTTGAATTGATAGGAGGTTTGAGGTTTACGGGCTTGCTCCATTTTTCATCAACATAGCTTGATTTAAAGATATCAAGCCCTCCCATACCGGGGTGGCGATCAGAGGCGAAATACAACACCGTGTCGTCCCTGAGAAAGGGAAACATCTCATCGCCCATCGTATTTATTACAGGTCCCAGATTACGAATCAGCCGGAAGTCAGATTCTTTGTCTTTTCGGGTAGCCATGTAAAGGTCTTTTCCACCATACCCATCTCCTTTATCTGAAGAAAAAATTATCATTTTTTCATCTTTGCTAAGAGTAGGGTGGCCAACGGTAGCGTTTGTGTCACTTCCCAGGATGAGCATTTGTGGAGCACCCAGTGATTTGCCTCTTCTGGTGCTCGTATAGATCTGGCATCCTTTTTTTTCTCCTTTCACATTTCCACATCGCGTAAAGTATACTTTGCTAAAGGTGCTGTTAAGTGTAGAAACACCCTCATTAGCTACTGTATTTACCACTTCACTTTCATCTAATAAAACCGGGTTATTCCAGTTTTTTTTTCGATCCATTTTTGCGAAGAAAAGATCACTGAAATTTTGGCCTGTCCATTCATCAGTATCTTTCCCTGTGGCGCCTTCTCTGCTTGAAGTGAAAATGATAGAGTTATAAAATTTATCAGCATAAGAAGGAGCGAAATCATCAACCTTAGAGTTGATTTTTTTTATATTCTCAACTTTATATTTTGATGGGAGGCCCTTCCATTTAAGGGCTAACCTGCAGGAGTTAGCTCCTTCCGGGCCTCGAGGGTCATCTGAAGCTCTTTCAGCATATTCATTATATTGTTCAATAGCCAGGTTGTATTTGCCATTTGTTTTAAGAGCATCAGCATAGTAAAGAACAGCCAGGGGTTCCTTACGGTGGTACTTCATTCTGATGGCCCTTTTATAAGCAGCCTCGGCCCTTTTAGTTTCATTGGTGAAGCGATAGCATTCGGCAATTTGATAAGCTATCCTGCTTTTTTCCGCTTTGTTCTTTTTGGCTTTGGAATACGCTTTTTTGTATTTGTCGATAGCTGCAAAATACTGTTTATCCTTAAAGGCCTGATCAGCCAACTGTGTCTTTTTTTTCTGAGCGGCAACAGGCTGCGAAGCAGCAATACCTATTAACAATCCCAAAACGATAATAGCGAAATATTTTATCTTCATCATTGATAAAC
>CBDUSM010000303.1:0-2569 GCA_965369825.1 uncultured Bacteroidales bacterium | reverse complement strand
CCTGCAAAAGATAAAATAAAGGTTGTATTACCAGCGTATATTACTACTAATTCCAAAACAGCCGGTTTCAGCGTCACCACCTCGCGGTATCAGTTTAATGGCGAGATACAACTTGAGATTTATGATATGTATGGCCGCAGGTGGCATCAACAGGTTGTTGCCAAAGGCGATAAAGAAACAGAGGTAACCGTAGGCTCTTTGCCAACAGGGCTTTATGTAGTGCGGGCGGTGATTGATGGGACGGTGGTGAGTGGGAAGTTTGTGAAACAATGACAATCGCCTAATTCTTCTATGCCAACTTTTGCTCCATATATTTTTTTGATATCTGCCTGACCGGATACCATGTAGAAATAAATCCAATAAGAAAAACAGTAATAAATACACTTACAAAGTCAAAGAGCTTCATTTTTACCGGATAGGCATCAATGATAAACGACCCGCTGCCTGCTTGCAGCTCAATCAGCCCAAATGTTTGCTGGAGCCATGCGATAACACCTCCCAATACAATCCCGAGTAAAGCGCCGGTGAGGGAAATTAATAAGCCCTCAATCATAAAGATCCGCCTGATCAGGGCATTACTGGCCCCCATACTCCATAAAACCGCAATATCTTTTTTCTTCTCCAGGATAAGCATGGAAAGAGAACTGATAACATTAAAGGTGGCAATAATAAGTATGAAGGTGAGAATGAAAAAGATAGCCCATTTCTCTGATTTCATGATCTTGTACAACAACTCCTGCTGCTGTAACCGGTTCTTCACTATATATTTATCGCCAACAATTTCAATGATTTTATGCTGGATTTTATCTGCATCCACATCAGGGACTAATCCGATTTCAATAGAAGTAACTTCGTTGGTGTATTCCAGCAGGTTCCGGGCGAACCTGATAGGCACAATCATATATTTTGAGTCGAAGTCCTGCTGAACAGAGAATATACCTGAAGGGAAAATGGTTTCGCTGTTGAAAGCCTGATCAATGCTTCCCACGGTTTTTTTCAATCGTTTAGGAACGTAAACCGTGATGGGAGATGGTTGGTCGTGTCCACCTACACCCAACGAGTATGCTACTCCAAATCCTAAAAAGGCAAATGACTGGCCTTTTCGTTCAAGAACAAGTTCACCATCAATAACCATTTTGTTCAGATCACTTAACCGCTCAAAATCTTCGGATACGCCTTTAAGGGTTGCCAGGTATTGCTTGGCCCTGAACTTTAACAGCACTGTTTCTTCTACCACTTCAGTATATCTCACCACACCGGGTATCTGCCTGATGGAATCAGCAGGAAGTGTTGGTGCTTCAAATGTTTTCCCTTCCTTTACTGTTATTTGAAGGTCTGGGTCAAATGTATTAAACAAAGAAGTGACCAATTCTTCAAAGCCATTAAAAACAGACAGGATAATGATCAATGCCATGGTGCCAATGGTGACTCCAATCACTGAGATTCCTGAAATAATATTAATGACGTTGTGGCTTTTTTTAGAAAAAAGGTATCTTCTCGCTATGTAAAATGGTAAATTCAATCTTGTTTTATCTATTTACAGTATTCTTCAATGTTATTTTTTGCCCCCTTAAACCCCAGCGAGTATGAGTTTTTCCAATCAGCGCAGGCACCGGAAAAATCGTTCAGGTTATGTTTTGTTACTCCCCGGTTAAAATAGGCCAGTGCAAATCTCGAATTTTTTGATATAGCGAGGTTAAAGTCTTTTAACGCACCTGCAAAATCCTTTTTATTGAGTTTAGCATATCCCCTGCCATTATAAGCCATAACAAAGTTCGGATTTAACCGTATCGCTACATTATAATCGGGACTAGCCCCATCGAAATCTTTTAGCATAGCTTTTGACTGACCCCTGTTTGAATAAGCAATGATATAATACGGATCGTTTGCAATACATTGTGAAAAGTCTATTATTGACTTCTCAAGCTCTCCCATTCTTTGCCATACCATTCCTCTGCCATTGTATGCAACGGCATATCCCGGATCCATATTCAGCGCTATGTTATAATCCTTTATGGCTTCCTGGTATCGACCTAAAACAAGTTTTGTATTGCCCCGGTTATTATATGCCTTAGAGAACCTGGGTTCCATAACTATTGAGCGATCATAATCGCGAAGTGCTCCCTGATAATCACCTATATTATGCTTTGCCAGCCCCCTGGCATTAAATACAAATGGTTGGTATGGTTTTAATTTCAGGGTTTTATCATAGTTGATAATTGCCTGATTTGGATTACCAAGTTCAAGGTATGAATTGCCAAGTGAGCTGTATCCAAAATAGAGATTGGGATGTTTTTTTGTTAAATCGGTGAAAAGCGAAACACTGTTTTTCCAGACTTTGGTCCGTTCGAAAGTGGCAGCAGAAAAGTACAAGAGATAGACGGCCATAAGTATTCCGAGAAAATACTTGCTTTTGGGTTTTTTGTTTAGAACCCAAATAACAATCATGCCAATCAGGAAATAGATTGCTAACGATGGGATGTATAGATACCTGTCGGAAAGATGGCTTTCAAAAATTGACATCCCAAACACAGGTATGATGGTAACAAGAAAAAAAGCAACCGAGAAT
>CBDUSM010000302.1:0-2573 GCA_965369825.1 uncultured Bacteroidales bacterium | reverse complement strand
GGTTTCAAATGATAGGAATTGTTTGTATGGATAACACTTATTTGAAATTTATTCAGTTTTCGCTAAAAAAGAAGAAACCATATTTTTTTATTGTTGGTACTTTTCTATTGATGATCATTACACTGGGGTTTTATTTTTTGAGTAATCCTAAAATTGAATTTTTTCCATCTTCTGATCCCAAGCGCATCAATGTACTTGCTGAAATGCCAATCAGTACAGATATTGAAGTAAGCGATTCGATTATGCATGTATTTGAAGAAAAAATATTTCGGTTGTTAGAACCCAATATGGATATGGTTAAATCGGTATTAACTATTACCGGCCAGGGTGCCGTTGGAGAGAATGAAGGCTTTTCCGGCCGGGGAGGTGGAAGCAATAGAGGGTTGGTTACCATTAACTTTGTTGATTTTGAAGATCGTGAGGGTGTAAGTACCCTGACAATTATGGACCTGATTGCAGATAGCCTTGTAGGCTTATATCCGGGCATTTCTATTTCTGTTGATAAACAGAATGAAGGGCCTCCAACGGGCAAACCTATTAATTTGGAAATAAGTGGTCATAATTTCGGAACCTTGTTAAACCTGACCGATACGATACGTTCGATTTTCAATAAGGCAAATATTCCGGGGATTGAAGAATTGCAGATTGACCTTGACCTTGACAAGCCTGAGTTGCTGGTTAATATTGACCGTGAGAAGGCAAGACGTTACGGTCTTTCGAGTGGGCAAATCGGTGATGTTATCCGTACAGCACTTTTTGGAAAGGAGATATCTGATTTTAAAGTTGGTGAGGATGAATACAAAATCAGAATGAAGTTAGATGATAAGTACCGGTATAATGTTACTGACCTGATTAACCAACGAGTCACTTTTCGAAGCCAATCAACGGGGAAGATCCTTCAGGTTCCCATTTCTGCTGTTGCCGACTTTTCCTACAGCTCTACATTCGGTGCCATTACCAGGATTGACCGAAAACGGGTTATCACAATCTATTCAAATGTATTGCAGGGATATAATGCCAATGAAATCAATACACATTTAAAAAACATGATGGCCGGGTTTGAAATGCCGGCAGGTTATAAATACAAGTTTACCGGCGAGCAGGAAGAGCAGGCCGAATCGATGGCATTTCTTTCACAGGCTTTACTCATTGCTATATCCCTGATAATGATAATCCTGGTTTCTCAGTTCAATTCATTTGTTAAACCAGCTATTATTATGTTTAGCGTTATATTGAGCACCATTGGTGTTTTTGGGGGACTGGCTACATTTAAGATGGACTTTATTGTGATTATGACTGGCATTGGAATTGTTTCACTCGCTGGCGTGGTAGTAAACAATGCTATTGTTCTTATTGATTACATTGGCTTATTAAAACAGCGAAAGAGAAAAGAGTTGGGCTTGTCTGAAGATGATATTTTACCGATGGATGAGGCCAAGCAGTGTATTGTTGATGCGGGTAAAATAAGGTTGCGCCCTGTGTTACTAACAGCTATTACCACCATTTTAGGTTTATTACCACTTGCCTCGGGATTAAACATCGATTTTGTTTCTTTCCTGGATAATTTTCATCCTCATATTTATTTTGGCGGCGATAATGCAGTTTTTTGGGGCCCAATGAGCTGGACGGTTATTTTCGGGTTGAGTTTTGCCACCTTCTTAACCCTGGTGATCGTTCCTTCTATGTACCACGTGTTTTATCTGGGGAAAATTTGGTTAAAAGGGATGGGGCTGTCCCAAAAGTAATATTCTCACAGATTTCACTGATGCACACAGATTTGTCGTTATTCTAATTATCGCAATATTAGGCTCTTAAGCCATCTGTGAAAATCTGTGGTATCAGTGAGAACCCAAAAAGAATGACTTTTGAGACACCCTCATCCCTTTTCTTGGTTCTTGAATTTAAAATACATATTTTTGCCGCGAATTGTTAAAAGAATAACAAACAATAAAAAATAATAATATGAAAAAGATATTGGTTGTCGGATCGGTCGGACAGATTGGTTCAGAGCTTACCATGCGTTTGCGTAAGGTTTATGGTTCAGATAACGTAGTTGCTGGTTTTCGCAAGACTCAACCCAGTGAAGAGCTGGCTAATTCAGGCCCACTTGAAAGGGTTGATGCAACAGACGTGCCTCGTTTGACAGAGGTAGTTAAGAAATATAATATTGATACTATTTTCAATTTGGCAGCTCTTCTCTCTGCCGTAGCAGAAGAGAAACCTCAGGCAGCCTGGAATGTTGGCGTTAACGGTCAGTATAATGTACTGGAAATAGCCAGAGAATTTGGTTGTGCCGTGTTTTTTCCGAGTTCAATAGGTGCTTTTGGCCCAACCACTCCATTGGATGATACACCACAGGATACCATCCAACGGCCAGCAACTATGTATGGCGTGACCAAGGTTACCGGAGAATTATTAAGTGATTATTATTTCAAAAGGTTTGGTGTTGACACTCGTGGTTTGCGCTACCCGGGCATCATTTCTAATGTAACACTTCCCGGCGGAGGCACTACTGATTATGCTGTAGAGATTTTCTATGCGGCAGTCAAAGGCGAAAAATTCACTTGTCCTTT
>CBDUSM010000301.1:0-2582 GCA_965369825.1 uncultured Bacteroidales bacterium | reverse complement strand
AAATATTGGCTACAGGAACAAATGGGCAAACATCGGTTGCCCCCATCCGCGGATGTTCACCATGGTGTTTCGACATATCGATTACTTCTGCAGCCTTTTTAATAGCGAGAAAAGCAGCCTCAACAACCCCTTCGGGTGTACCTACCAATGTTACAACAGTCCGGTTTGTCGCCTTACCCGGGTCGACGTCCAGGAGACGAACACCATCTACAGTCTCAATCTGATCGGTGATCTGCCTGATCACTTCCATATCCCTTCCCTCACTAAAATTGGGAACACATTCGATAATTTGTTTCATATTTTTTTATTAGTTTTTTGGTAATTCAGCTTCAAGCTACAAGTTTCAAGCTTCAAGCTTCAAGCTTCAAGTATTTAGTTTCAAAATTCATAGCTCGTAATTCATTGAAAATTATTTTTTTTTACATGTAATAATAAATTTTTCAAGTAACAATCACTGCACTTCCCCATTCAAAATAACTGTCTCCACCTTATTATCTCCATACGAATACGGCATATACTCGTACGTTGGTATTTCTTTCGTAATAAACAAATTGGCTTTTTTTCCCACAGCAATGCTCCCTAACTCTTTCTCCACATCCATGGCATAAGCTCCGTTAATGGTTATCGCATTGATGGCTTCTTCCGGGGTTAATTTATAAGCAATACTGGCCATAGACAATATAAATTGCATATTGCCTGAAGGAGATGATCCGGGGTTAAAATCACTGGCCAGGGCAAGTGGCAGTCCGGCATCAATCATTTTCCTGGCCGGGGCATGCACCATACCCAGAAAAAATGCAGCACCGGGAAGAATAACAGGCATTGTATCGGAGTTTAATAACACCTTGATTTCCTCCTCACCCGTAAACTCAAGATGATCAACAGACCTTGCCCCGTGTTTTACGCCGACCTGAATTCCTCCCGAATAATCAAGCTCATTTGCGTGAATCTTAGGAGGCAAGCCAAATTTTGCTGCAGCAGCAAGAATTCGATCCGTATCTTCAACAGTAAAAAAACCCCTGTCGCAAAACACATCAACAAAGTCTGCAAGGCCTTCATCCGCAACACGGGGTAGCATTTCATCAATAACCAGGTCAACATATTTATCCTGTCGGCCTCTGTATTCTAACGGGATAGAATGAGCACCGAGAAAAGTTGCTTTTATGGTTAATGGCGACAACTCTTTTAAACGGCGGATAACCCTGAGCATTTTAATTTCACTTTCAACAGTTAATCCATAACCGCTTTTTATTTCAACAGCTCCTGTACCATATTTCGTTATCTCCTTTAAGCGGGGCAGGGCAAGGCGAATCAATCCCTCTTCAGATGCTTCCTGTAGCTTCTGAGCTGAGTTGAGTATTCCCCCTCCTCTTCTGGCAATCTCTTCATAGGATAATCCTTTTATCTTATCTATGTATTCTATCTCACGGCTGGCAGGGTAAACCAGGTGAGTATGCGAGTCGCACCAGGCAGGAAAAACCATCTTGCCTTTGGCATCAATAACTTTTACCGAATCAGCTAATGGAATAAAAAAAGCCTTATCAATATCCTGCATGGTTCCAAATTCCCTGATTTGCCCTTCCTCCAGGTACAGAAAAGCATTCTTAATGGTGTCAAGCATTGACATTTGTCTTCCAGAGACCTTGGGCTTTTTAACACGCTCAACCTGAATAAGTTGCTTTATATTTATTATGAGTATTTTCATCTGAATATTAACTGGGTTAAAGCTTATTGCTGTTGGTTATTAGCTGTTGGCTTTCAGTAGGCGAAAGTAATAAAAATGTTTTTTTTAATACCATTTTCTTTCAATTCTGTCTATTTTTCAAGAAGCTGGATGTATGGCGGATAGCAGATTCCAAAAAATTTCACTCACATATTATATATGTAAAACATTTTATATAACTTTGTGCGCAATTAAAAAACATAAACTTATTTACTATGAAACTGAAAAAACTTTTACTCTTTACACTGGTTATTGGTTTTATCTCCGTTGCTTATGCAGAAAAAGTAACCCTTAATGAAGCAAAACAAGTAGCCAGAAATTTCTATTATGAGAGATACAATCAATACGAAAAACCAATAAACATTGAAGATATTACCCTGGGTGATGTTCATATTGAAAAAAATGGCATTGAAAACACCTATTATGCTTTCAATATTGAAAACGGTGGTTTTGTTATAGTCTCTGCCGAAGATGTTCTCGATCCTGTTTTTGGCTATGCTTTCAAAGGAAGCTATACTCCTTACGATCAAGCAGATAACTATTTTGGATGGATGCAGCATTACAGCGACATGGTTGTTTGGGCCCGTGAAACAAATTACCAGCCTGAACAGACAATAGTAAGTTTATGGAAACATTTGCTAACAACAGATATTGAATCGCTTACTATTCGTGGAGGAAGAGATGTAGACGCTTTACTTACATCAACATGGAATCAGGATAGTCCATATAACTTTTTTGCTCCGGAGGTCGAAAGCGGTGGTTCTGGTGGAAAGTGTTACGCCGGATGTGTGGCAACATGCATGGCCCAAATAATGTATTACTGGAGATACCCTTTGCAAGGATCAGGAGATAATTCATA
>CBDUSM010000300.1:0-2584 GCA_965369825.1 uncultured Bacteroidales bacterium | reverse complement strand
CGCATGATATGGCTGTTGCCATCGGTGAAGAAGGCAATGACATAAAAAATCTTACAGAAACGCAGCTACCTCAACTCCAATACAAGTATGCAACAGAACTATACAAGGCAAAAAAAGTTGAAGAAGCGCTTGAAAATTATGAAAAAGCTCAGGAAGTAGCCGAAACATTTGGTGACGAAAAAACAAAGGCAAAAGCTGAAAAAATAATTCCTAAATTGTATTTCTCGATAGGAAATTCTTACTATAAATCAAAAGATTACGAAACTGCCCTATCCAATTTTAACAAAGCTATTGACTTAAGCCCTACCTACGCCAAAGTTTATATGTCGAAAGGCCTGGCATATAAAAAGCAAAATAAAATGGATGCCATGATGGAGGCTATGGATCAAGCAATTAAATATGGCAAAGAAACAAATGATGAGAAAACAGTCAACACAGCAGGTAAGGTTGTAAGAGATTATTTACTGGTTACCGCAAATAAATCAATACAGTCTGAATCATATCAAGAAGCAATTGACCTGCTGAACAAAGCTACAGGGTACGGAAGTGAGAAAGCGCAAACCTATTACCTGATGGCTGTTGCGAACAACAAATTATCAGAATGGAAAACAGCAATTGAATCGGCAAACAAAGGCCTGGAAATAGAAAATGACACCAACGAAGAAAAAGCCAAGTTTTATTTCGAACTGGGAAATGCATATCTTGGGCAAGGGCAAAATGACGAGGCTTGTGCAGCTTATAAAAATGCAGTATTCGGAAACTATACTGAACCGGCTAACTACCAGATAAATACGGTTCTAAAGTGTAATTAAGGATAATTAAGGAATAGCCATAAATTGAAACTTTACTCCAAACTCAAGGCACTCGATTAGTTACAACTTAAATTTTTAATATAACTTTGTCACAATCATCGTTAAGATGCATACAATTGAACCATACTATCAATGGAGGGATATGTATATCGCCTCTGAAGATGAATCTTCTCCTTTTTTTCAGAAAGATTACAATGAGTTTGAGTTTGTTAATTGCATCTACGATCATTACATTCACCCACAATGGGATGAAATCGGTTCCCCAACATTGTATATTAAAATTTTATATACCGACTATGAGAAGGGTTTTGCCATTATTGAGCTGATGGGTGAATGGAACGATGCCATCCATAATGATATCATGTATCTGAAAAGGAACATCATTGAAGATCTTGAAACCTATAACATCAACAAATTTATTCTCCTCGGTGAAAATGTTCTTAATTACCACTCTTCCGATGATGCTTATTATGAGGAATGGGCTGATGATATTGAAGAGGGTTGGATAGCCGGTATTAATTTCAGAGATCATGTTATCAGAGAGTTCGAAAGTGCCAATATTGATTACTACATAGCCTTTGGAGGGTTGCTTAATAAATTAACCTGGCGTGTTTACAACCCTGTCCAGCTTTTTGAAAAAGTAGACAGCCTGATTGTTAAGCGTCTTACCTCTTGAATGAATGAAAAAGTGTTTCAGAATAAAAGTTCATGGCCGGGTACAGGGCGTTGGATTCAGGTACTTCACCAAACAAGCTGCACATAAAAATAACATCTCAGGCTATGCTAACAATGAACCGGATAGAACAGTTTCAATTGTCGCTGAAGGTGAAGAGCCGGATTTAGACCTGTTTATAGCTATGTGCCGACAGGGGCCACCCTGGGGGCGGGTTAATAAAATTGATATTAACGAAGAGCCATTAAAAAACTTCACTGGGTTTATTATAAGATAATGGCATAAATTTGGAAGTCCTGATGTTCAGCTTGAATTTTGGATATATCCTTTATTTTTCGCCTCTCAGCATCTCACGTTTCCCGGGAGGGCCAGGGAGTCTTTCAGTTTGAAACCCAACACTCTTCATGGCTCTTCTAACTGATCCTTTAGCCGAGTAGGTTACCAGCACACCACCGTTCCTGAGTGCTTCAAAAATCTTAGCAAAATTTTGCTCCGTCCATAATTCAGGCTGAACATCAGGGGAAAAAGCATCAAAAAATACCAGGTGAAACTTATCACCAACAAATTTACACTCCTTCAACCCCTCTCCCATCTTACTTAAATTAAAAAATGGCGATAAAACATGGCGCTTGTTAAGCGCGGTTTCGTGCATCCGTATAAAAATATCTTCCGCTGATTTATCTCCGATGAGGTCAGGGTAATTTAAGCTTGAATATACCTTTTTGGGAAGAGGAAAAGGCTCAATGCCAATATAATCGATAAAAGTATTACCCTTTTCCGCCTCAAAGTAAGTTAACAGGGCATTTAATCCGGTTCCAAAGCCAACTTCAAGCAAATGAATTCTTTGCAGATCATTTAATACATATGATAATCCATTCTTTATAAAAACATGGCGCGATTCCATAATTGCACCATGAATTGAATGATAATGCTCATTTATTTCAGGGACAAAAAGGGTGTGCGAGCCATCTTCAGTTTTTATGAGTTGTGTTTCCATGACTACTTATTAATTTATAAAGGTACTTTATTTTGGGACAATCTGCTTGTGTGACTTTCAAATTGTCCCTGCCACTAATTCTCAATGCACCTCATCCTTCAG
>CBDUSM010000299.1:0-2587 GCA_965369825.1 uncultured Bacteroidales bacterium | reverse complement strand
GCTCTGGAAATACCATGGTTTGTAGAAAAATCAAAGATGGTATCAATCTCCCGGGTGATTTTGCCTGGTTGATAACGCAGGCTGGTATTCATGACCGGTGTATCGATGATTTTGCCAGGGTTGAAAATATTTTTCGGATCCCAGGTTTTTTTTATTCTCAGGAGAAGTGAATAATTTTTATCACCAATCATGAGGGGAATGAATTCCCCGCGGAGCCTGCCATCACCATGCTCACCACTTAAAGAACCTCTGTATTTTTTTACCAACCTGGCAGTTTCAAGTGCAAGATTGCGAAATATTGCTACATGTTCCTTGTCTTTGAGATTCAAAACAGGACGTAAATGAAGTTCCCCAGTAGCTATATGTGCATAATAAACGCACTCAAGGCCATATTTGACTAACAGGTGCTGGAAATCTTTAATGTACCCGGGTAAATTTTCCGGAGACACACAAGTATCTTCAATAACAGCAACAGGCTTGGCATCGCCCCGGATGTTTGAAAGTACACCTAATCCTGCTTTGCGAAGTGCCCATGCTTTTGAAATATCATTACCTAAGATCAGAGGGAAATGGTAGCCCAACTCTTTAATACGCAGCTCTTCTTCCAGCTTCTCCGCAATCAGTTTGATTTCTTCTTCTGTTTCTCTCGCAAATTCAATCATCAAAATGGCTGCAGGATCACCTTTAAGGAAAAAACGATTGCTTTGTTGTTGAATATTTTTTTTTGTTTGCTCCAAAACTATATGATCCATTAACTCAATAGCACCGGGCTTAAATTTTAGAGCGGTGAGGTTAGCATGAAAAGCATCCTCAAGTGTGTGAAAATGAACGCAAATAAGCCCTGTAGCCTTCGGTGGAAGTGGAATTAGATTTAGTTTAATTTCTGTAATAAAAGCCAGCGTTCCTTCTGAGCCAGCTAATAATTTACAGAAATTAAAAGGAACCGTTGAACCGGAAAATGGTTCCGTATCCATTAAAAGATCGATTGCATAGCCTGTATTTCTTCTTTTAATTTTTTTATCAGGAAATTGTTTCCTGATCTCTTCCTGATTGCTTTTTTTTGAAAGAATATCTTTGATATTCCGGTAGATTTTGTTTTCCAGCGATTCGCCTTCACATTTCTTTTGGAATTCATTTCCGGTTAATGGACCGAATTCTACTTCTGATCCATCACTTAAAATGACATTAAGTGAAATTACATGATCGCGGGTACTGCCATAGATCAATGAATGAGTTCCGCAGGAGTTATTACCAACCATACCCCCGATCATGCATCTGTTAGAAGTACTTGTTTCGGGCCCGAAGAACAGGTCAAACTGTTCAAGGTACTGGTTGAGTTCATCAAGAATAACACCCGGCTCGACCCTTACCCATTTTTTCTGTTGGTTTACTTCAATTATTGAGGTCATGTGTTTTGAAACATCCACAACTACTCCATTCCCAACAACCTGGCCGGCAAGAGATGTGCCGGCAGCTCGTGGAATTAATGGTATCTTTTCGCGTTGTGCAATCCTGATCAGCTTGATAATATCTTCTTTATTTGCTGGCCTGGTAACAGCCGCCGGAACTTCTCTGTAAACAGATGCATCTGTAGCATAAAGAAGTCCAGTAGTTTTATCTAGAAATATATCCCCTTTAAAGAGTGTTTTAAGCTTTTCAAGCTCATGAACTATATGTTTATAGTCAGCTTCCATGCTGGTAATTCCATATTATTAAAACAAATGATGTATGAACCTGTACAAATCATTTTTGTCGATTTTTTGCAAAGGAACAAGTTGAGTCAGTTTATTGAGGATCATCTCATCCTTATGAGGAACCCCGGTAATCAGTTTTTCGATTTCAAGGGTAGGGAATTTGTTTTCAGATCGATAAATTGATTGGTCATATCTCTAATGATGTTTTCCAACAGGCATTTATCAAATGGGCAGATAGGATACCCCATAGGACAATCTTCAATTTCAATTTTTCCTTCGATTGCCTCGTAGATTTCGAGCATATTCACATCCTTAGGGTCCTTTTTTAACACAAATCCCCCTTTTGGCCCCCTGGTAGAGGAGAGATACCCCTCTTTTACAAGTCGCTGAAGGACTTTTGCAATGTGGTGTTTAGATGAATTTGTTGCACCAGCAATGTTTATTACATTCAGCATTCCTTCAGACTTTGCTATCATTACCATGCTGTGTATAGCAATTGATCCGGCTTCAGATAAGGATACGATTTTTGCCATTGGTTTCTTGTGTTTAACACGTCAAATATCGAAATTTTTTTTGACTTTTCGTAATCAAGTACTAAAATAACAAGAATTTTAATGTAGTATTGCAAGAAGTTATTCGATTATGTAATCCGTAACACACTAAATTTTAAATAAAAAGAATTTTGAATTGAAAAACAAACGATTTTTTTTGTATTTCAAAAGTGCCACGGCTATTTTGATCTTATTGCTCATGGTATCATCATGTGGGGTAATTGAACAGGTGGGGCAAATGAAAGCCTTATCCAGATGTAATTTTTGTTTGGAATCGGTTGAAAATGTTACATTGGCGGGGCTTGCTATTGACGATATGCATTCTATCAATGACCTTTCGAT
>CBDUSM010000298.1:0-2600 GCA_965369825.1 uncultured Bacteroidales bacterium | reverse complement strand
ATTCTTGTGGCAGCAAGTAGAACCATGGCTAAGACACTACTGTTTATGATTACGCCATAAAACAATGCTTTTACTCCGCGTAACCATATCGCAGCTTTTCCACTGTACCTGACTTCTACTAATTCTGCATCGGTGAGAATTCCAGACCGCCACCAGGATTTTGATAGTACAAAAGCAATAAAAAGAAAGCTTATTCCATAAATCCATAAGCGCCATAACATAAATATCCCCCCAGTGGCAACCAATCCGGTAACAAGTAGAGGGGTGTCGGCAGCATATTGTGTGGCAGCTATACTTACCCCTGATTTCCAGCCCTTAATGCTTCTCCCTGCCAGAAAATATTCTGTAAGGCTTTTGGAGGCTTTTGATTTTGCAAAAAACCCAACGCTGACACTATAAATTACAAATGCTAAAACTAAAAATAAATCTACCATAACGTTTTATTTAAACCTTTTGGTGGCCGCGGAACCTGTCACCATTTTCTTCCGTTACTTAATGAGTTATATAAAATGTTTTTTTATCAGGACCTACCCCTTTAATAGTCAGGCTTTCCCATTGTTTTGGCAAACAGGGCCCTTCCTGTACTATTCCCTTATCGGTGATATGTAAACCGCCAAATCCAAATATTACAGCCTGAAGCATTCCGCCTGCACCGGTGGCAAAATATGGATTATTACTGCTTGCTGATTCGGAAAGAGCTCCGAAAGGTGGCCGCATATTCGGTATATAAGCCTGTTTCAACAATTCAAAGGCTTTCTTTTTATTTCCAAGACGGGAATGCAATACTGAAAGAACAGAATGTCCCATTGCTGGTCCATCTTTCGATATTTTTTGTTCATAATATGCCAGGTCTTTGATTATTTGTTCTTTATCCTGGACTAACTGAAGAGGAAAAGCTAACAAATTAACATCTGCCTGTTTGATTATTTCGCCGTTGTAGGTAGAATTTTCTTTTGTAACGCCATCGGGAAAATAATAAAATTTGATGTTTTTAGCTACTTTCTCCCAAACGGGGTCAGGAGTTATATTTAGTTCTTTAGCTGCTTGTGTAGCATATTCCAAAGCACAAACAGCAGACCCGTTTGTAAAAGCGTTATCATCAATGTTTTGCGCAAATTCATTGGCTCCAATTACATTATTGATAGAATAACTGCCATCATTATTTTTTGTAGTTCTGCTAATCCAAAACTCTGCTACTTCCTTAAGAAGAGGATATCCTTTCTCTTTTAACCACTGCCGATCGTGGGTAATCCTGTAATAATTCCAGAAAGCAATACCTACATCAGCAGTAATATGATGTTGAAAAGTCCCCGTAAGTGCCCATACCGGACAGGCCTCCTCTCCGGTATCATCAGATTCCCAAGGAAACATAGCTCCACGGTAACCAAAATAAGAGGCTTTTTTCTTGGCCTTTTCGAGACGATCAGATCGGTAATTCAGTAATGAAAGTGCTATATCCTGATTTAATACAAGTAACGGTGGGTACATCCACAATTCAGTATCCCAAAATATATGACCGTTATAACCTTGTGACGACAAACCCATAGGGGGGATACTCAGGTTTGTATTAGCATGGGAAAAAGAATACAGATTATATAAAGCAAGCCTGATATCGTGTTGCGACTGAATATCCCCCTCAATCTCAATATCGCCTTCCCATAAGGTTGACCACAGTTCTTTGTGTTTGGCAATTACCACATCTTCATTTCCCAGCATAATAAAAATTACCATCCTTGCTGATTCACTCAAAGGATCATCGAAATCGCGGGTTGTACAAACTGCCCCGGCCCAACTGAAACTGTAGCTTTCACCTTTTAAAATCTTTTTATCAAAAACAAGTTCATTATCATATTCAGAGATTATATTATGATGCAGATCAGGATGTTCGCCTTTAAAAATAAACGAAGCTGTAGATGCCAGTGTATATTTTCCAAAAGGGCTTTCGGCTGTAGTTTGCAGCAATGGCATCCTGGTCTCCAGATCTTGTAAATTATCAAAGGTATTAACAGGGTCTTTGTATTCGGCCGGACAAAGAATTTTACCGGCTACCTTAACCGAAATATTTTTTAATGATTTTATGCTGACCTGCATAATGCCGGCATAAGGCATGCCCCTTAAAGCATAGTTGGTATAAGAAATTTCAGCTTTCTTCATAAAATCAAAGGTCGTAGTTAAAGAGGCTTCTTTCAGGTTAAGTACCTGTTTCCAGTTGGAAATATTTGTTTCATCCACTTTAACTCCATCAATAGTTATATCAATATTGGCAAAATTGATGCCTTTCAACATTCTGCTAACCCCCCGTGCTGATCCTTTGTCAAAAACATTACTTAAAATAATGGAGCTGATCTTGAAAGGTTTCTTTGAAGGAAGTAGCCCAATGCGCCCGTTTGCAAGAGCAATTCCAACATAATTTGTTGTATCGGTAGCAGTTATGTGCCAGGGTGAATTGGCCTCGCCTTGAGCTACTACAGATTGTGATGATAAATTCATCAATAATAGAAATGAAAATCCGAATACCAGACCTTGAAGGTTACAACGTTTCATTGAATTTATTTTTTTACTAATAGGTTTAATTATTTTTGAAGAGGATATACCACAAC
>CBDUSM010000297.1:0-2646 GCA_965369825.1 uncultured Bacteroidales bacterium | reverse complement strand
TCAGCGCTAAGTTCAATGGGAAGCAGCCAGGATAATGATGTAAGTGCAAGTACATTCGTTGGAAGGTATTATTTTAATAAAAATTTTCGAGGATCAACTGTTTTATCCCTATCAATTGGATATTTATCAAGTGTATACCCATCAGCCGTCCATCGAATAGACTGAATGTATTTGTCAACGACCGGTTCCTTCAATGCTTCAGCCACTCTAACCATTATGAGCAGGTTGCCGTTTGCTAACCGGGTCATCCCGGGGTTAAAAGCACCCAGTACATAGGTTTCAACATTAATGCCTTTTCTCAAAGGTGAGAACGAAAGATCCACATCACCCGGTCGAAAAACAATTTTGTCAATGTCAAATTTCATAATCCGTGACATTAAAGTTTGTAAAAAGGCTGCCCTGTTAATGGCTCCTGAGGATATTTTTTGCACAAGGCGTAAAGCACATCTTCATGAGAAACAGCCACATTCATTACTGTGTCATTACCCCCATAATATATTAAAACAGTTCCATCATTATTCCTGATAGCTCCACAGGTAAAAACAACTTGCGGTACATGGATGTAATCATTCTCCTGCACACGGCAGTCAGCCTGTGATGGAAAAAGAATAGGAATGGCTGAAACAATTATTTTTTCCGGATTATTTAAATCATGAAACGCAACCCCAAGCACATACGGATTTCCATCCATTGTACTTCTAACACCGTGGAAAATTTGCATCCAGCCCTGTTTGCTTTTTATGGGAGGGGCCCCGGGGCCAATTTTGTCGGCAAAGGCACTTGGCCCATCTTCTTGCTTCATTACAGGTTCCTGATTGATATGCCAAATATTACTTTTCGGATCATCAGAATAGGCAATTCTGATTTCTTTGAAGGTACCACCTGTCTGACCGGATGATGAATCATCATTCGGACGCATCAGAGCCACAAATTTACCATTGATTTTTTCGGGGAAAAGCACCACATTTCTCATATCCATATCCATTACCTCTCCGTACCGGGTATATTTCCCGAAATCAGTAGTGATCGCCAAAGAGACTCTGACACGGTCTCTTAAAAGACCATGATAAGCGCTATAGGTGATATAATAAGTGTCATCAATCAATGAGATACGAGGATCTTCTACGCCTCCAGCTTCATTTTCGATCAACCTGTTCTTATCCTTTCCTGCTCCGAAAAGATTATTTTCATGACATGGCATTAATGCAGGTTCTTTGGCAATTTTCCAGGAGGTAAGTCCATTTTTACTCGTGGCAAGGCCCAGAACCGAGATCCCACATCTTAAGTGTGAGCGAAAAAGCATAACAATTTCATTATTAAATTTTGCAATGCCTGCATTATGCACTGTCATTACTTTTCGGTGTGGTTCTGTCCATATTCTATTCACATCTTCAGGGGCAATGATTGGGTTCTCCTCAAACCGGGCTACCGGATTATTCAGGTCAACTACAAATTCATAGCCTTCATATTTAATAATTTTTTTCACCAGTCCCATTGTGTTTAATAATTTATAGTTGCTTTTGGATGGTTTTCGATAGCCTGTATGGTTAATAGCGCTTCTATTGTTGACTCAGCTCCCGAATTCAGGTTGATCTGTTCTTCTGAAACAATCCCATCATAACATCGTCCTGTTGCCGGGTCATACATTTGTTGATTAGCCGGGTTATTACCAAAGAACCACGCAGCCAAATTTTCAGCCCGCTCAATATATTGTTCCTTGCCGGTCTGATCATAGGCTTCAAGACAGGCAAAGACCATGGGCCTTATTCCATAAGCGATCTGTGGAAATTGAGCCTCCTGGTTTATTTTATAGTTCTCCCCATCATATATAACAGTGAAATGGTCTATAAAATTTTTTTCAATGATGTACGGATAAAAATAATCGATTTCAAGTAGTGCACTGGTCAGGTATTTCTCCTTTTGCAATGCCATAGCAGCTTTGAGCATGGCATATGCCTGGCTGTTCCCGTAGGCATGCCAACGATTTTGCCAGCTCAAATAGAATCCTGAGGGAACTTCTCCTTTATTACCCCTTTGCATGTGTAACAACCCTTCGGCAAATCGTTCAATAAGATGTAATACTTCAGGGTCCAGGGTCCGCTGGTAATATTTTTCCAGTGCAATGATTAATATTGCCGGCTGGTCACCGCTGTTTTTATAAGGCAACCACTTAGGTAGCTGCATACCACCCACGGTTTCAAATTCAAGGGGTTGATGAAGAAAATCGTTTTTGATATTAGTTAATAGCTTTTGAGCTGCTCCATCTATTCGATTTAACAGTTTTGAGCTGTCGTTAAGCACCTCATAAGCACATTCCATCGCCCATAAGGCCCGCCACGACCACCAATCACCTTTGGGCAGGGAAGTTCGATACGACCTGTTTATTGAACCATCATGCCACAAAAAATTATAGAAATAACCATTGGGAGATTGCATTTGCAAAATATATTCAATCATCTCTCTTATCATTCGAAGATTTTCAGGCCGGGACTCTACATCATGTTGTTTTGATAACAAAACAATACCCCGGGCTACATCATCCACACAGGTAAATCCTTCTTTTGGCTCAATCACAAAGTGATAATCAGGATATTCGCTATAGATGTTAATGACCCCTACTTCAGTGCCATTTTCCATGGTAACTTT
>CBDUSM010000296.1:0-2650 GCA_965369825.1 uncultured Bacteroidales bacterium | reverse complement strand
TCTCATCTTGATATACAGAATTTTACAGATTATATGATCACCGAAATGTTCGTCATTAATACGGATTGGCCTCATCATAATGTAAAATGCTGGAAAACACAGGATACAAGATGGAGGTATTTTTTCCTGGATATTGATGCCAGTCAATGGTTGTTTTCTTCTAATGGACCTTCAGTAAATTTTCTCGACAAAATAGTGCAGGATTCTGTAAATTATTCTTCTGTTATTTTTACAAACCTCTTGTTAAATCAGGGATATAAAGAGTATTTTATCAACAGGTATGCCGACCTGTTAAATACGATTTTTTCACCAGGTCATTTTGCGGCTCATCTTGATTCTATAAAAGAGCATTTGAAACCGGAGATGTACCGGCACAAAGATAAATGGGGAGGCTCTGTTAGCAATTGGGAAAATTACCATATCGAAACGAAGTTAAAAGGATTTATCCAGGAAAGGCCGGAGTATGTGCGGGAACATATTGTTGAGGTTTTCAACCTTGAAAAATATGACACACTCACGCTTCTGACTAACCCTCCGGGAGCAGCAAAAGTTAAAATCAATACCATCACCATTGATTCATTTCCCTGGAGTGGCATTTATTTCGACAGCATCCCGGTTACTATTGAAGTTATCCCTTTTCCCGGATATGAACTATCTTTCTGGCAGTCAACCGATTCGTTGTCACTAACTGATTCAAGTGATGTGATTAAATACCTATGTGTTAAAACAGATACGATTACAGCCCATTTTGTAGGTTTTCCTGATACTGCGAACATAGTTTTTACTGAAATCAATTATAAATCATATGTTAATAAAGATGCAGGAGATTGGGTTGAGTTGTATAATCATGACAATGAACCGGTAGATTTGAGCTACTGGAAGTTCGTTGATGACTCAGATAATATATATTTGTTTCCTGAAGGAACTATTTTATCACCAGGCGAATATATTGTTTTGGCCATGGATACAGTTAAGTTTTTTAATGTTTACCCTGAGCTGGAAAATGTTTTGGGGCCTTTTAATTTTGGGTTAAGCAGTCAGGGAGAGCAATTAGGCTTAGAGAACCGTTACGGACATTTGTTGAAAAGCATTACATATGGAACAGAATTTCCGTGGCCTGCAGGAGCAAGTGGCACAGGACGAACAATCGAGCTTATTAATTATGATGGTGACATGAATAACGCTGATAACTGGATGAATGGTTGTCTGTGTGGTTCGCCGGGCAGGGCTTTTTCTACATGTCATGACACTATGAACCTTATTGTGACTGAGATCAATTACAATTCTTACGAAGGGCAGGATGCCGGTGATTGGATAGAACTATTTAACAATGATACCATCTCTGTTAGTTTGTCGGGCTGGGTTTTTAAAGATGATGATAACAGCCATTCTTTTTTATTTCCGGATTCGTTGGTTATTGATCCCGGTGATTACATAGTTGTTGTAAATGATATTCTCGATTTCCATGAAATATATCCTGATATAATAGATACTTGCGGTCCGTTCAATTTTGGACTTGGCAGTGGGGGAGACGAGGTGAGGCTATTTGATGATTTCGGTCAACAAATTGTTTACATCGCTTATGAAAGTGACGAACCCTGGCCTGCAAATATCAGTGGAACGGGCAGAACGCTGGAACTGATTGATTACGGCGGATCGTTGAACAATCCCTTTAACTGGAAATCCGGTTGTTTGGGAGGATCGCCAGGTGCTCCTTCATTCTCCTGTCATGATACTTCAAAGATTATTGTAACAGAGTTCAATTACCAATCATCTGCTGAACTTGATGCAGGAGATTGGGTGGAGATTTATAACCACGACTCTGTTGTGGTTGCGCTAAGAGGGTGGGGTTTTAAAGATGAGTCAGCTTATCATTATTATGAATTTCCCTTATCCGTTTCCATGTTCCCCGGGGAGTATTTATTGATTGTTCAGGATACAGTTAAATTCAAAAATATTTATCCTGATATAGGATCCTATGTTGGCCCTTTTGATTTTGGGCTCAGCATGAACGGAGATATGATCATGATATCAGATCGATTCGGGCAACACATTGTTCAAATCGACTATGAAGGTGGATACCCCTGGCCTGATCAGGCAAACGGGACCGGTAGAACGGTTGAACTAATCGATTATGATGGCGGATTAAACAATTATGCCAACTGGAAGAATGGATGCGTTGGGGGTTCTCCCGGAACAGAATTTATACCCTGCGATACAAATTCCGTCCAATACTTAGCAACTGACATTTCTTTTATAAATTATCCAAACCCATTCTCTGAAAAGTTGTTTATTGAGTTTGAGTTGAGGGTTGCAAAATTTATTCAAATTAACCTTGTTGATCAATACGGTAGGATTGTTTCCTGTCTGCAAAACGGAATGATGAACCCGGGTAAAAATATATTACATTTTGAGTCAGGGGAGCTTTCTCCTGGTATTTACTACCTTCATGTTATTGTGGGTGAGAAGGTGATTTACAGGAAGATCGTTAAATTCTAAGACATTGATTTCAGCTTCGGTCTACCATCTTCCTTCTTCCTGTTTTCCGCATTGGGACACCCCAAATTGCAGTCCCCAAAACCATAAATCACTATTAGACTGTTTATTAATGGGTTTAATAACCTATTTTTTTAAGGAGTACGGAAAACAT
>CBDUSM010000295.1:0-2663 GCA_965369825.1 uncultured Bacteroidales bacterium | reverse complement strand
AGAGGCCCGTTAGTAAGGTTGATTATTGGTGTTCCGGCGACTACGGTTCCCTCAATCATAAATTTAACGTTGTTTTCGTCAGCCAATTTCTTCATTTCGGGATAGAATAAAGCTGCCGGTCCCTTATTACTGGTTATTACATGCTTTCCTGATTTCAGGGCTTCCTTCACATGCTCAACAGCCGGACCACCGGTATTCAAATCAGTAAAGGTTAACTCACAGAGCATATCAGCATTGATCTTGCGGATAAAGGTTAAGTTATCCCAATCAACCAGATCCTTTGAGAATTTCTTTTTGGCTTTGGCTTCTTCAAGCATCAGTGGAACGTCTAATCCATCGGGGTTATAAACGGTTCCATTTACAAAATCAGCCACCCCGACAATATCATACTCAAAGTTGTATTGTTCCTTCAAATAATCCTTTTTATTGAGCAGTATCTCACAAAAACCCTGTCCAACTGTTCCAAATCCGATAAGTGCTATTTTATGTATCATAATTTTATTGTGTTAAATTGTAATTTGTAAAAATAATAAAAATTACCGTTGCAGGGTTGCTGATGAGGCCCCTCCTGCGGAGTACTCTGGTGAGGTAACAAAATACTTCTTTCCGTCAAGCACAGATAATCCCCGGTCAATGTCGGCAATGATATCATCCGGATGCTCACCCCCAACACAAAGTCTGATCAGGCTTGCAGGAATGTCAGCTGCTTTTCGTCCTTCCTCTCCTTGTTGGGAGTGTGTTGAAATAGCAGGGATAGTAGCAACTGATTTTACCCTCCCAAGGTCAGTGGCACGCCAGATCATATTAAATCCATCAAAAACATCCCTTGCTGCCTGGCCCCCGCCTTTAACCCTGAAAGACATCAGGTGGCCAAACCTGTTTACTTTTTTTCCATATTGTTCATCGAATTCAGAATCGACCAAAACAAGATATTTCTTAGCAAGTTCGTGTAAAGGATGAGATTCAAGTCCAAGATAATCAACTTGCTCAATATGCTTATGATGTTCAAGGTAATTGGAAACTTTCATGGTGCTTTTGCTGAATTGATCAACCTTTGATCTGATGGTTCTGAGGTCGTTAAGTGCAAGAATCGCATTCATGGGTGAAATATTAGGGCCATTATCCCTGTTTGGCAACAACTTGATATACATAGCAAAATCCGCTTTCATTGCATCATTATCGATGTTTGATGTGAGGTTTTTTCTCGCTATCACAGCGCCACCAATGCCAAAACCACTGGATGAGATTGTTTTGGATACTGATTGTATCACAATATCAGCCCCATGAGCTAATGGCCGCATCAATGCAGGTGTAGCAACAGTAGCGTCAACAATCATGGGTATTCCATGGCTATGAGCAAGTTCTGCAACCTTTTCCAGGTCAAAGAAAGCTTGTCCCGGATTGCTGGGCATCTCACCATAAAGAAACCGGGTATTCTCATCAATCTTCGAAGCCCATTCATCTATATCATTCGAGTTGATTATCTTTCTCCACTCAAATTTCTTTTCCTGGTCTTTTCGTATACCAAACTGCTGAAATGTACCTCCATAAACCTGGCTGGTAGCAACAAAATTTATAGGCGCATCGGGTTTCTTTGGATCAACAACCAGGAAAGAATCAGCAGCGCTTGCTATCGCAGCCATACCTGATGATGTGGCACAGCAGGAAGTTTCAACATCAGATCCATACCCCTCAAGAAGAGCGAGTGCACCTTCGAGGTAATACATTGATGGGTTGGCTATCCTGGAGTAACACCAGGTGGGGATTTGATATCCCAATGCAGCCTCCATTTCATCAGAATCCCGGTATGCCTGAGATGTAGACATATATATGGGTTCAATAATCGATCCCTGGTTAAAATCCATCGCTTCCTGCATTGAATAAACTCCATGTACAGCAATGGTATCAAAACGGGATTTTTTCATTTTTTTAATATTCTCCTGGTGCCATTTCGCAGAGCGTTTTGCTGCCTCCAGATAGTGGTTAATTCCTTTTGAGTTCATTGTATTTTTTTTTATCAGTTATTAAAATTTAGTTTCAGGGTTTCAGCGATCGATCAGCACTGGATGGTTATTGTCTGTTGACCGCTAAAATTCATCAAGCAAAAATACTAATTTGAAACATGTTTTAAAAGGAATATGACAATTAAAACAAAAATTATATATATTTACAAAATATTATAACAATTTCGACATTTTTCGTATCAATTAGTAAATAAATTCACCTATTATGCTTAAAAACTATCATATTGACGGACTTGACAAACGGATCCTATCATTGCTTATCGCTGATGCAAGGATTCCATTTCTTGAAATAGCGAGAAGATGTAGGGTTTCAGGAGCTGCCATACACCAGCGCATTCAAAAAATGAAAGAAGCAAAGGTAATTTCAGGTTCTCAATACAATATTAGCCCGGTTGGGCTGGGCTATAACACATGTGCATTTATCGGTATTCAAATCAACCTAACCACACAAAGTACGCATGAAGAAGTCTTTACAAAGATTATGCAAATAGATGAGATTGTTGAGTGCCATCATATCTCCGGTAAATATTCATTATTTTTGAAAGTATTCACAAAAACAAACGAACATTTAAAAAAAATCATCATCGATAAAATTCAGTCCATTCCTGAAGTAACATTTACTGAAACATTTATTTCTCT
>CBDUSM010000294.1:0-2667 GCA_965369825.1 uncultured Bacteroidales bacterium | reverse complement strand
TTATTACCTGTCGGGCTTTCAGCCCTAATTTAACATTAACATTCTATATCTCAGGGCTTCGTTTCACTACACCCTGAGCTATTACCTTGAATCCTTTCAGGATTCTAACAAAATACATTTCTTTAGCCAGCACATCATAATAATATTTAGCCACTATAATCAACATCTAATAGAACAAGAGCATTATATTAGATAATCCATTCCGGGGTTCGAATTCTTCGCGTATCATATGCACAATTTTCATTTTCGTCAAGTGCCCCTGATTAAATAGTTTTCTGAAATTTCCCGGTTATCTGAGTAGTGGTCCTGTTTTTCGAATTGAGACACCCAGGATGCCAGCAAAACTTCCTCATTTCTTATTGGTTATTTCTCATTAATATTCCTGATTTATTACCTCATCCCCAACCCTTTCTCCGTTTCGGAGAGGGGCTTTTAAGTGATAAATCAATTAACCCTATGGACTTATTTATTGCCTTTATAACCTCTGAGGGTTATAATATTAAAAAATAACCTTCTATGGTTATATTTATTGCTAATTATTAGTTAATTTTATGCCTGACAAATATTTTATTATTAAAACTCCTGATTGCCCACCTTATCGGTGATTTTTTCCTGCAACCTAACAAGTGGGTAGAGCAAAAGAAAGAAAAATCTTTCAAGTCGGGTTTTCTGTATTTGCATTCATTGGTTCATGCCATTCTTGTTTATATTATCGTATTCGATTTCAGAAACTGGCAACTTCCCCTGGCCGTATTTATTTTACACACGCTGATTGATTCAATTAAGTCAAAAACTAAAAATGATAATGCAAGCAGTTTTGTGTTTGACCAGATACTGCATATCATTTCTTTGATTGTAGTGTGGATTGTTTATACAAATTCATGGAATGAGCTTAGACATCTTGTTACCGTATTGTTCGCCGAAAAATCTACCTGGGCAATTGTTCTCGGGTATCTCATCATTTTAAATCCTTTTGCTTTTCTTATTGGCAAGTTGACATCTAAATGGCAGGAGCAAACCGGAAACGATGGTTTGATGGGTGCAGGAAAATATATTGGGATGCTGGAGCGGTTTTTGATTTTGACTTTCATGTTACTGGGGCGCTATGAAGGAATAGGCTTTTTACTGGCTGCAAAATCGGTTTTCAGGTTTGGGGATTTAAAGGATTCAAAAGACCGGAAAAGGACAGAATATATTTTGATCGGCACTCTGATAAGTTTTGTTTTGACAATGGCTGTAGGCCTTTTAATAATATTTCTGATTAATGATAATTAAAAACAAGCAGATAGTGAAAGTAGGTGGTCAGAGGGGGGGTAGACATGTTAAAATGCAAAAGCGGTATGCTCATATGATGAGTTCCAGCCAGATATTGTTATTAATCAAGTTTTGAAAGCAACTATTTACAGGATGCTTCGATCCAGTGGTTATCAATTAGAAAATGATACCAAAAGAAGCTTAAAACAACTTTATCAAAGATTTGGAGAGATAACCTTAGTAGAAACCGATATTACACTGGAAAGGTATGAACGAAAAGTTATCATCGATGCCAAATTTTACCAGGAACCCATGAAAAGTCGCTTCCCGGGATCACCAAAAAAGTTTGCTTCCCCAAACTTATACCAGTTAAATGCTTATCTGACACACCTTGCCCATAGCGACAGTCATCCTTGTAATCAAACAGCAGAAGGAATGCTTCTTTACCCTGTACTACAACCAATTCCCAGACTTGATGTTGAGATGCTTGGGCACAGGATCAGGGTCGAATCGATTGATTTAAACCAGGATTGGAGAGGAATAAGTAAGTGCTTGGATGATATTTTGGTAAATTAATTAATTATCAGAGACAGCAGCGTGGTTTTGGTATTTCCCACCTCACTCCTCCGAAATCCTGATCTCCAACCGCCATCCTTGGTGAGCATCCAGAATCCTTTCAAGATCGGTCATATCCATCTTTTCCCCATCCACCACAAGGCGAACCTCATCGCTCGCATCACTGGCAATGTTGCCCCGGAAATAATCGAAATTCATTGAGTAGAATTTGTCATCTTGCGTTTCTTCAAAGTACCTTGTGTTGAGTTCTCTTTTTATGGTTTCCCTTATCTTGATCAGGCAGTTTAGAAGACTGTGTTCGTCGTAGGAACTAAACATTTGTTGTACCTCTTTATTATTGAGCTCAATTGCGTTTAATGAAAAAATGTGGCCTGCATCGAATGGGAGATATTTAAAGCGCACCGGGTTTCCACGAAAATCCTGGAAATCCTCATATTCAGGAAAATCTTTCATGATATAAATTTTGGTAAAATTACAAAATATATTAAAATATTTTTGTTGCGATACATTTTGGCTAAATATTATTTTGGTGCACTGGCCTCAATTTCAAAGGGGCAACGCCCCTTAATGTAATAGCTCAGGGTGTAGTGAAACGAAACCCTGAGCTTAAGGATTAATATCTGATGCAAGCCCTGAAAGGGCGACACCCTCATATACATGATGCCATTTGTTATTAAATGACACACCCTTTTTGGTAAAGAACACACTGTGTATGTACACTTTTGATAAACTTTGTGGCATAATATTATTTTGAGTCACATGACGGGCTTTCAGCCCTAATATAACATTAACATTCTATATCTCAGGGCTTCGTTTCACTTCGCCCTGAGCTATTAC
>CBDUSM010000293.1:0-2688 GCA_965369825.1 uncultured Bacteroidales bacterium | reverse complement strand
CATGATTTCATGGTCATACTATGGAATTACGGGGTTTAATTATCTGGTAGGGGATTTGTTTGAGAAATGGTTTGGAAGCAGGAAGGTTGCCGACAATGTTTACCGCATTTTCTTTTTAAGTGCGATTGTTGTTGGTGCCGCCTCAAGCCTGGGCGCAGTTATTGACTTTACTGATATGATGATTTTGAGTATGGCTTTTCCTAATATCCTTGGATTATTTATTTTAGCTCCTGAAATAAAAAAGGACCTCGCTGCTTACCTGCGAAAAATTAAATCAGGAGAGATAAAAAGATATAAATAACAAGGGTACTAATTTTTCTTAATAGCTTTCATGTCAGAGAAATATAACTTGATCTCTTTACTTACAACCGGTGTAAGTAAAAGCAAGGCAATAAGATTGGGTATTGTCATGAAGGTGATCACCATATCAACAAAATGCCACACTATGTCAATACCCCATATCGATCCAATAAATACAAAAGCACCATATACATAACGATAAGGCTTTATTGATTTTTCTCCTAAAAGATAATTTGCAGCCCTGGTGCCATAATATGACCAGGCAATAATTGTGGAAAATGCAAATAATAACAGGCCTCCGGCAACAATATGCCGCCCAATGTCTCCCAAACCAATTTCACTCAGCCCTATTGAAAAACCCTCTACAGTCATTCCAACACCTTTGATATCGCTTTGCCAAGCACCTGAAACAATAATTACCAGTGCAGTTATGGTGCAGATAATGAGTGTGTCAATCAATGGCCCTACCGAAGCTACACGGCCTTCTCTAACCGGAGACTTGGTTCTGGCAGCAGCATGAGCAATCGCTGCAGATCCCTGTCCCGCCTCATTTGAAAAAAGACCACGCCTGACACCCCAAACCAAGGTCATGATAAAAACAGATCCAACGAAACCTCCTGTTGCTGCTGTACCGGTGAAAGCATCTGTAAAGATCATGGCAATCGCTGACGGGATACTGTCATAGAAAATTATTAATATCAATATGGCGCTGCTGAAATAAGCAACAGCCATAAAAGGCACTAACCGGGCTGTGACATTTGCAATCCTTTTAATCCCACCAACGATCACCAGCAAAACTACAGTTGTAATACCTAAACCGGTTGCCCAAACAGGAAAGTTGTAATTCGTGAACAAAACATCAGAAATGGAGTGCGATTGAGCCATATTCCCTGTGCCCAGAGAACACAATATCGTAGCAACGGCGAAAATAATAGCCAGCACTTTTGCGAAAGGGCCCAACATCTCTTTTACTCCTATCTCCATGTAATACATGGGCCCTCCAGAAACGCTACCATCACTGTTTAACTTTCGGTATTTTGTTGAAAGAGTACACTCGACAAACTTTAAAATCATGCCAAGTAATCCGGTAACCCACATCCAGAAAATAGCACCCGGCCCTCCCCAATACATTGCCAGAGCAACGCCGACAATATTACCAGTACCAATGGTTGCTGAAAGAGCAGTGGTCAGCGCTTTGAAATGATTGATGTCGCCAATGTCTCCTGTACTTTCATAGCGAATAACACGATAAGAGTGCCCTAATTTCAAAATGGGCAGGAATTTAAATTTAATCGAGAAAAATAACCCGGTCGGAATCAATAGAATTAGTAATGCATACCCCCCAATATAATCATTGTATGCAATAAATATCTTATCCAGAAAGGTAAGGAAGTCATTCATAATATCATGGTAATCAATAGAGTGGTGAATAAATGGTAATATGAAAATTCAAAGATATGAAAATACATTAAACTAATTTGAAAAAAAAATGGAGAATTAAGGGTAACAAAAGCATAGTTTAATGATTAACAACAAATAACAAGTAATCCATTCAAACCAGGTGATCAAACAAATAAAAAACTTTCTAACCTTTTCCAGGAAAGAACAACGAGGTGTTATTGTTTTATCTGCTATCCTGATTATGCTTATAATCACTAAGTATTCACTTTCCTTTTTTAATCATTGGCCCGATGTTGATTTTACAGAGTTTGAAAAAGAAATTGAAGTATTCTACCAGGTGCGAAATAATTGGATAGATTCATTGCAACAAGTTGAAAAAGAGAAGCCAGTTTATTATGAAAAGAAAAGCATTAATTCTTTACAAAGAAAAAGGGTCTATAAGCCAAAAAAACAAATACATATCGAATTAAATGCTGCTGATTCTGCTGAGTTGCTCCCTTTAAAAGGTATTGGCCCTGTGTTTGCTTCCAGAATTATCAAATACCGTAATTTGCTGGGAGGGTACTATAGTTGTGATCAGTTACTTGAGGTTTATGGTATGGATAGCGACCGGTTCATGCCTTTGATCAGCTTTATTTCTATTGATACTAATTTGATCCAACGAAAAAATATCAATAAATCAACTTTCAAAGAATTGCTCAGGCATCCTTACCTGGATTATGATAATGTGAAGGCAATAATGAAATACAAGGGTCAATCAGGTGAATTTAATTCGATGGAGGAGATTAAAGATTCTGATTTGTTTTCTGACTCATTATGGCTTAGGCTCAGGTATTATTTAACCATGGATTAATAAAATTTTTTGCTTTTTAATCCCCGCCTTGAAAGGCGGGGCTATTGATAATTTTTTACGTAAAGCTTATGAATTAATCAGGTTAGGCACTCGTAGTTCACTTCAGGAATAAAACTATACTAAACCGACAAATT
>CBDUSM010000292.1:0-2717 GCA_965369825.1 uncultured Bacteroidales bacterium | reverse complement strand
ATAATGCGAATCAAGGGTTGGATTATATTGATAATTAGTAATTGTTTCATGAGTTCAACCCACTTCGGGGTTGTTTTTAGAACATATATTGATTAACCCCGAGCTTCGCACGGGGCTATTCACATTATTGTCCTTCGGACAATCCTATCCGCCTGAGGCGGATATAACATGAATAACCACGGGTGTAACCCGTGGATAATAAAGTAATAACAACAAGAACCCTGATAGGGGTTCAACTCTTGATTCGCATTAATGCATAAAATGTTTTTAAAAATAATTAATCATGCGTAAGGATGCCAATACAACATATGAATTACACCCGTTGGGGGAAAAACATAAGAATATGAAATCAACTTATTATATCATTTTTATCCTCATCTTTTTTATCGGTACGGGCTGTAAAGACCAGAAACATCCTTCAAAAACGGTTCAGGATCCCGGAATTAAAAAGGTTAGCATACAAATCCCTGTCTTCAACGAAGATTCAGCATATCTTTTTGTAAAAAATCAGGTGGATTTTGGCCCACGTGTGCCAAATACAAGTGCACATAGCCGCTGTGCATCGTATCTAATAGAAAAACTCAAATCGTACACGCCACATGTAATTGAACAAAGTGGAAAAGTTCGAACTTATAACGCCCTGACATTAAATTGCAGGAACATCATAGCATCATTCCAACCTGAAAAACAGAGCCGGGTATTTCTTGCTGCACACTGGGATTCACGGCCTTATGCCGATCATGATCCGGATCCCTCCAATCATAAAACACCTATTGATGGAGCCAATGACGGAGCCAGTGGCGTGGGAGTATTACTTGAGATTGCTCGACACTTAAGCCTATCAGAGCCAGTAGTAGGAGTTGATATTATCCTTTTTGACGTAGAAGATTATGGTCCGCCCCAAGACAGCCAGGTTTCAGAAGGCAATGATTTCTGGGGGCTTGGATCTCAATACTGGTCGAGAAATCCTCATGTTCCGGGGTATATGGCAAGGTACGGCATTCTTCTTGATATGGTTGGGGCTGAGAATGCCAGGTTTCCTCAGGAGGCATTTTCGAAATATTACGCACCTGATATTTTAAAAAAGGTTTGGAAGAAAGCTCATCAATTAGGATATAATGACTATTTTCTTTATGAAGATGGATCCGCCATAAATGACGACCATTATTACGTGAATAAGATTAGAAAAATTCCAACCATAGATATTATCCACCTTGATCCGGCATCAGCAAACGGTTCGTTTTTCGAATACTGGCATACGGTCAACGATAATATGAGTGTTATTGACAAATTTACACTAAAGATTGTAGGTCAGACCGTTATGGCGGTGGTTTATGAGGAGAGGTAGGTTGTCAGGTGTTACACCTGACGACACAATTACAGAAGTTCATTTGCCAGATTGGCAAGTTCGGATCGGTCACCTTTTTCCAGCCTGATATGTGCGTAAATCGGGTGATGGCTGATTTTATCGATCAGGTAAGATAATCCGTTACTCTGCGAATCAAGATAGGGTGTATCGATTTGGTAGACGTCGCCTGTTAAAATGATCTTTGTATTTTCACCGGCCCGGGAAATAATAGTTTTAACCTCGTGAGGTGTCAGGTTTTGGGCTTCATCAACGATGAAGAAAATATTCGAAATACTTCTTCCTCTTATATAAGCCAGTGGGGTAATTACCAGCTTTTCATTCTGCAGGCCATCTGTAATGTTTTTGAATTCTTTATCTTTCTCACCATACTGGCTTTGTATAAATTTCAAATTGTCCCACAGGGGCTCCATATATGGATTCAATTTTGATTTAATATCTCCCGGAAGAAAACCGATATCCTTGTTACTTAAAGGAACGATGGGCCGTGCGAGGTAGATCTGTTTAAAATTTATTTTTTGATCCAGGGCTCCGGCTAAGGCAAGAAGCGTTTTGCCGGTCCCGGCTACTCCCTGCAGGGTCACCAATTTTACTTCAGGATTTAAAAGGGCATGTAAAGCAAAAACCTGTTCAGCGTTACGTGGAGTTATACGGTGAGCCTGACGCTTTTCCAGCTTTTCAAGGCGTTCGGTAACAGGGTTATAGAATGCAAGTGCGGAATTTTTTGTATTCTTAAGAATAAAATAATGATTAGGGATTGGATTTTCTACTCCAATGTCAGCCGGTGTAATAAATCCCTCCTGGTATATTGTATCAATAATCTCTTTTGAAAGGTTTTCGACCAGGGTTTTACCAGTATATAACTCTTCAACATTCTTGATCTTTCCCGTCTCAAAATCTTCTGCTGCAATATCCAGTGCTTTTGCTTTCAAACGTAAATTGATATCCTTTGTCACAAGGATCACTTTTTTATCAGGATTCTCCTCAACAAGTACAAGGGCAGCACCAAGAATGCGGTTATCAGCCGTATTATCGCCAAAAATTTCCCTAACATCCGTGTTTCCTTGTTCATTCATCACCACTTTCACCTTGCCTTTTTTTGACCCGCCAAGTGAAATCCAGTCACGCAACGTTGATTTTTCAGAAAGTTTATCAATGATACGGATAAACTCCCGGGCTTCAAAATTTTTAATTTCGTTACCTTTCTTGAAATTATCAAGTTCCTCCAGAACAGTGATTGGAATACCAACATCATTGTCTCCAAAACTATGTATTGCACTATGATTATAAAGAATAACGGAGGTGTCGAGGACGAAGATTTTCTTTTGTTTTGCTTTCTTTCCGGGCATAG
>CBDUSM010000291.1:0-2718 GCA_965369825.1 uncultured Bacteroidales bacterium | reverse complement strand
GCATTCCTCTTACATGATCCAGGTTTCCATCCGTTTGCTGTGGCTCAAGTTGTAGCATGTGTGCTATCAATGCGTAGATATTAACATTCTCAAATGATGGATGTACATAGCTTGTTTTAAAAGCCGGTCCCGTACCATAGAAAATGGTATGCATATCGGTATTGTTATTATCAAAGCCATGCGAACCATTTTGATAACCGTACTTTCCGGGCTTCCACCTCACGCCCCAGCTACTATCGGCAACAACTATCAGATCCAGTACCCTTGGGTTTGTGCCGTAGTGAAGCCGTTCCGGCACTTCATTGGGTTTCCACACGGTAATGTGATCAGCCATTTTTAATGCAAAATAGACTGAGTCAATGTAACCGTCATTTGCCAGTATATTATAAACCGGATCACTGCCCTGGATCGTGTCAAGCCATTCAGGTTGAAGCCAATCCTTTAAGTAAGTTACACGGTCGGATGAAACCGGGCACATCCCATGATCAGAAGTGATGATGATGTTTATTTTGTCATGAATGGGTAATTGTTCTACTTTATACATGAACACACCAACGAGGCTATCAAGGTATTGAATTGTTTGTTTCATTCCCTCACTAGAAGGCCCTGTTTTGTGTCCCTGACTATCCGGTTCATCCATATAAAAGGTTATCAGGTGTGGCCGCTTCTCTTCAGGCAGGGATAACCAGTATATGACTGTGTCGATTCGCTGCTCAAAAGGGAAACTATGCTCATATTTTTTCCAGTAGGTAGGTTGAACGCCTTTAATATCTGCTTCTGACCCAACCCAAAAAAATGATGCCGAAACAACTCCCTGATTTTCTGCTGTCACCCAGATAGGTTCTCCTCCATAATATTTCCCATCTTCAACAGCCTCACGGTTTCCGATGGAATAATATTCATTCAATTCCGGATCAAAGAAGCTGTTATTCACAATGCCGTGATGATCAGGGTATAACCCGGAAACAATCGTATAATGATTTGGAAAAGTTTTGGTTGGGAAAGAAGGTATTAATGAGTGAGCTTTAACACCATTTTGGGCTATTTTATCGAGGTTTGGTGTTGAGTACATATCAGTATAATCCCACCTGAATCCATCCAATGAAAGCATGACAATGTACGGATCATCTGAGGAATTCTTTTTGTCGCCTGTATCACAGGACGTTAATACAAAGATGGAAATTAGAATTGAAAAAATAATAATATTAAATGGTTTCATGGTTCCAATAATTCAAAATTAATTTAGATTTTAAAAAAAACCGCCTGTAGCGGCGGTTATAAGCATATCTCAACGAAGGGCAATCCGGCCCTTCGTTGAGATTGGAAATAATTACGGTCTGCCAAAGATATAGCGAACACCAATTTGTCCTTGCCATCTTGAGCTTCTAACACCGCCATCATCAATGTTCCAGATGTTGCCTTTTGGGGTTGAAAAACTAAATTCAGGCATGAATTCCCCATTCTCTGATTCAGCATAACCTTCGAATTTAATAAGCTGGTAAGCAGTGTTCGTGACGTACCTTCTAACACCCCATTCTTTATTAAGCATGTTTGCTACGTTGAATATGTCGAATGTAATTTGAAGTGTATGTTTGTTTTTACCTGCTGTAATATAGAAATCCTGGATAAATTTGAAATCAAACAGGCTTTGGAAAGGTAAAGTAGCTGCATTTCTTTCAGCATAACCACCTCTGTTGTCTTTCAGATAATCATCACCCTCAATGAATGCATCGAGGTCGCTCCATTGCTGGGCTTGTTCAGTTTCATCACCAACGAACCGGATTTCTGATGAGTTGGCCGGGATCCAGATCAGGTTACCGGAATTTTCGCCTTCTCCGTTGAGATTACCATAGTCGTTATAAACATATGAGTATCTACCACCTGAGATACCATCGTAGAAGAGAGAAAAACCAGTGGCAAAGTTGTTAGCGTATCCTTTCTTATATGAAAGAAAACCAACTACCCTGTGTCCCATGCTGAAATCTGAATAACTAAGATCCAGGTGGTTCAAACCGTTTACATTCTCCATATATCTCCATTGTGAGGAGTTCTGTGAAGAAGTTGCATCGTTTAAAGCCATGGCTTTGCCATATGTATAGGCAACAGAACCAGTAAGTCCGTTATCGAATGGTTTTTGAAGTTGAACAGTTAAGTTATACGAATAACCTTCATTGGTATTGGTTCCCAGTAAAATACGAGTGTAGGCCGGTTCAATTTTTTCTCCCGTCGGATAATGAGGCCTGTTGTCAACACCTGCAAGTGTACCATCAGAAGGTTGTTGGTTGACGTTATAATACAACATATTATTAAGAGTTTTTGTGAAAATTCCTTCCACTGTACCAATAAGTCCCCAGGGTAATTTGTGATCAACAGCAATGCTGGTCCGAAGGACCTGGGGGAATTTGAAGTTTTCAGTAAAAAGGTCCATTTGTCCTGATGGGATAGCATCTGCCATGCCGAAATCTTTATTTGTATATTGCTTCTCCCAGTCGGGCTGGAATTCTATGTCGTATCCCCATGAGCTTTTCACATAAACACCGCCAACTGTTACGCCATTGTTTGTATAAGAACCACCAGGCCAAACAAGAGGCATACGGCTGGTAAATATACCAACACCACCACGGACCTGTGTTTTCTCATCGCCATTTACATCCCAGTTAAAGCCTACGCGAGGCGCAAACATTATTTGAGTTTTTGGCATTTGTCCTGAATTGGCTC
>CBDUSM010000290.1:0-2718 GCA_965369825.1 uncultured Bacteroidales bacterium | reverse complement strand
AAATGTGCCGGCTCCTCTCAGAGGATTAGGTATTACATTTATTATTACAGGGTTGATGGGTATAGCCTTTATGATGTTCATGGGTATTAAGTTATAGTCTGTTTGTGTAATCTTTATTAATGAATATAAGCATGATATTATCTATTGGAATAGGAGCTGTTATTGGAATTAGCATCGTGATTTTCCTTATTGTTATTTTATTGCTTATTGCTTTATTGTTATATGCAAGAAAGAAATTAACACCGCAAGGGAAAGTTGAAATAACTATCAATGAGGAGAAAGTTCTTGAGACCATGCCCGGATCAAATTTGCTTTCTACACTTACATCTGAGAAAATATTTCTTCCTTCAGCATGCGGAGGTGGAGGGACCTGTGGAACATGCAAATGCCAGGTTCTGGATGGGGGTGGAAGCATCCTTCCTACTGAAACAGGGTTCTTTTCCAGAAGAGAACAACTTAACAATTGGCGTCTTGCATGCCAGGTTAAGGTGCGCGAGGATATGAAAATTGCCATACCCAAAGAAATTTTTGGTATAAAGAAATGGGAGTGTGAAGTTATATCTAATTATAATGTAGCTACATTTATTAAGGAGTTTGTTGTCCAATTACCCGAAGGCGAAACAATGGATTTCCAGTCGGGTGGGTATATTCAAATCGATATTCCCATCTGTGAGGTTGATTATCATGATATTGATATTGATGAGGAATATCGTGCTGATTGGGATAAATTCAAGATGTGGGATTTAAAAATGAAGAATTCTGAACTTGTTTGTAGAGCATATTCTATGGCAAATCACCCGGCTGAAGGAAACAGGGTAATGTTGAATATTCGTATCGCAACTCCTCCTTTTGACAGGAAAACAAATGGTTTTATGAAGGTTAATCCGGGTGTTGCATCTTCCTATATCTTTTCGAGAAAACCTGGCGATAAAGTAGTGATTTCAGGCCCTTATGGGGAGTTCTTCCTTAAAGATACTCAAAGAGAAATGATGTTCATAGGAGGCGGGGCCGGAATGGCTCCAATGCGCTCGCATATCTTTCATCTTTTCCATACCGAAAAAACAAAACGAAGGGCTACATTCTGGTATGGGGGGCGCTCAATGAGTGAACTGTTTTATGTTGATGAATTTAAAGATATAGAAAAGAAATTTGATAACTTCAGCTTAAATATTGCCTTGTCTGAACCACTGCCAGAGGATAACTGGAAGGGGTATACCGGCTTTATTCACCAGGTGGTACTTGATGAATATCTTAGAAAACATCCCGAACCTGAAGATATTGAATTTTACCTTTGTGGCCCACCGTTAATGAATGATGCTGTCCTGAAGATGCTCGACGAATACGGTGTTCCCGAAGAAATGATAGCTTTTGATGACTTTGGAGGATAAAAATCGTGAACTTTCGACTGCTGTTTTTTTTGTCTCTTATAACTATTTTTTTTTCTTGCCGGCATCAACAAGTTCAGATACTGGGGGAAGCCCAGGGAACTTATTACACAATCTCCTATTTTTGCACCAGTGATGAATCATTTAAAGATGAAATAGATTCCCTGTTGACTGCTTTTGATTTGTCTGTCTCAACTTATGAACCATCAAGTGTTATTTCAAAAGTGAATAGCAACGATACTTCTGTAAGATTGGATGAAATATTTATTGAAATATTTAATAAAGCAGTTGAAGTGAGCTACAAAACAAATGGTGCATTCGACATAACTGTAGGGCCATTGGTAAATGCATGGGGGTTTGGCTTTTCCGAAAGGATAGCAATGGATTCTGTGATAGTTGATAGCCTGCAGCAGTTTGTTGATTACAAAGCTGTGACCATCGCAGGCAATAAAATTTATAAGGAAGTCCCGGAAATACAGATCGATTTTAATGCTATAGCACAAGGTTATTCTGTCGATTACATCGCCTCATTTCTTGAATCAAAAGGAATAAAAACCTATCTGATCGATATTGGTGGTGAAGTTTATGCAAAGGGGCTTAAACCGGGAGGATATCCCTGGAAAGTTGGAATTGAAAAGCCAGCCCTGGATAAAAATAGTCCCAGGGAGTTAAAGTCAGTTATCGGGCTAACCAATGCAGCCCTGGCTACATCCGGAAGCTATCGTAAATATTACCTGGTTGATGGAATTAGATATAGTCACACTATTAATCCGGCAACCGGCTTTCCTGTCACTCATTCACTACTGAGCGTAACTGTTCGAGCTGCAGACTGCTGCAGTGCCGATGCTTATGCCACTGCTTTTATGGTGATGGGATTGGAAAAAACAAAACGGTTTCTCAGTCAACATTCGAACTCGAATGGTAAGGGGGGTATGGATGTTTTTTTGATATATACTGATAGTCTCGGTGAGTTACAAACGTATATAACTGAGGGGATGAGAGAGCTAATGATATCGGAATCGGACTAATAAGTATCTTTGTTGTCACAATGATTGTCAGGCTCTTCACTACTTCCGCAAGAGCATGGCAGCCTTTTTCCGGTTTTTGGATCAATTGTACTACAACTTTTTTCAAACTGACCGTTTTTTTTAAAGAACATCTTAACGGCAATAGCTATAAAGGCAAAGCCAACTAAAAGAATTGTTAATAATAGAACTTTTACAATCATCAACTAAATCTTTGTATTAATAAAACCAAAAGAGTGATAAGCTAGAACCGGATAGCTGCAGCAAAGAGAATAATATTTCAGATGAGGTAGTAATAACAGCTTACA
>CBDUSM010000289.1:0-2739 GCA_965369825.1 uncultured Bacteroidales bacterium | reverse complement strand
ATCGGAGATCCATAAAGTTTCCAGGAAAGATATCGCGTTAATGGAGGTTTGTGGTGGGCACACAATGGCTATCCAAAAATTCGGAATTCCATTCTTACTCCCCCCTACCATTCATTTACTTTCAGGACCGGGGTGTCCTGTTTGTGTTTCAAGTCGCAAATACATCGATCAGTCCATTGCGTATAGTCGCCTGGATGATGTTATTATCACCACTTTTGGGGATCTGATCAGGGTGCCGGGATCCACATCGTCATTTGAAAAAGAGATAGCAGCCGGTGCTGATGTCAGAATTGTATTTTCAATACTTGACGCCCTCAAAATTGCTACCGAAAACCCTGAAAACCGTGTTGTTTTTCTAGGCATCGGTTTTGAAACCACAGCTCCGGGAAGTGCTGCCGGAGTGTTAAACGCCGCTAAACAGGGTTTGACAAACTTTTACCTGTTTAGTTCTCATAAAATCATGCCACCAGCCATGGAAGCCCTTATAGATGAAGGTGTTAAAATTGATGGATACATAGCTCCCGGTCACGTAAGTACAATTACCGGTACGGGGATTTATAAAGATATCCCTACAAAATATGGATTGGGTTGCGTTATAGCAGGGTTTGAACCTGTTGACCTTCTGCAATCTATTTTAATGCTTACCAACCAGGTTGAGAACAACAAACCTGAAGTTGAAATACAATACAAAAGAGCTGTCAGGCCTGAAGGGAACCTCAAAGCAAAAAAAATGCTTAATGAGGTATTTGATCTCAGAGATGACTGGTGGAGGGGATTAGGTATTCTTAAGAAAAGCGGATTGGTTTTAAGGGAAAGATACAGCCGTTTTGATGCTGAAAAAATGATCGATGTTGAGGTTGAAGAAACCAGGGAAGATAAGGGTTGTATTTGTGGGGAGATTCTCAAGGGGTTAAAGAAACCGGGCGACTGCAAGCTTTTCGCAAAAGCATGTACACCTTCCGATCCTTTCGGGGCTTGCATGGTATCAAACGAGGGGGCATGCCACGCATATTACAAATATAACAGAGATGGATAAAAAGATTCTCCTTGGTCATGGCAGCGGTGGCAAGCTGACTCATAACCTGATCGAAAATTTATTTGTCAGGTATTTTCACAATCCTGTGTTAGCTGATCAAACTGACTCGGCATTGTTAAGCCTGGACAGTACCAATGTAGCTTTTACTACTGATTCATTTGTAGTCGATCCTCTCTTCTTTCCCGGAGGGAATATTGGGAAACTGGCCATTGCCGGTACTGTAAATGACCTGGCTGTATCCGGGGCCAAACCGCTATATTTAAGTGCGTCATTTATTATCGAAGAAGGTTTTGATTTCAATAACCTTGAAGAGATAGTTCAATCAATGGCAGAAGAAGCTAAAAAAGCAGGTGTGCAAATCGTTACGGGTGATACCAAAGTTGTAAATAAGGGCAAGTGCGATAAAGTTTTTATTACCACAACAGGCTTGGGGGCACTTTCTTCTCAACTAAAACATATTAGTACTGCAAACAAGGTAAAGAGGGGCGACAAAATAATCATCAATGGAACGATTGGCGATCATGGAATGGCTGTTCTCGCTGCCAGGGAGTTTTTGAATCTAAAATCAAATATTACTTCTGATTGTGCATGTCTGAATCATCTGATCAATAAAGCCCTGAACGTATCAGACCAGATTCATTTTATGAGAGATGCTACACGTGGTGGTGTTGCTACTGTTTTGACGGAGTTGGCTGAGATTACAGGAATGGGTATTGAAATTGATGAACAACAGATTCCTGTAAACGAAAATGTTAGAGGGATGTGTGAACTTTTAGGTTACGACCCACTGTATGTTGCTAATGAAGGAAAAGTGATTATGGCGGTGGCCTCAGAGCATACGGATCAAGTTCTTAAAGCAATAAAAAGAGATAAGTCAGGTAGAAAGAGTTCAGTTATTGGCGAAATTGTTGACGAACATCCCGGGAGAGCCTGGATAAAAACAACAATAGGCGGAAAAAGAATCCTGGATATGCTGGCAGGTGAGCAATTACCGCGAATTTGTTAATATTTACCGGTAGCCGTATTCCTTATAAAACTTCCTGATAGCATCGGAAATATCCTCGAAAGCAACATAATGCTTTGTACAACCGCTTCGTGAACAGAAACTAACCCTTCCGCCCATCTCCAGAGTAAAAGGAATCATTTTTGCTCCGCAAGTCTCACAAAGTTCAGATGATGTAATTTCCTTGTTACAATGAGGGCAATGAAATTTTGCTACTTCCCCCTCTATTAATTCAATATCACTTTTGTGATCATAACAGCCATAAAGAGAGCAAAGCCTGATTGTCCCACGTTTGTCACCCATCTCAACATTTAACTTAATACTTGCCCTGTCATGCAGCAGAAATTCCTCGTCCATTAAGGATTTGCGACATATCGGACATTTAACATTGACAGCAATAATTTTACTCATATCATATCCCTTATTAAAATCTATTATTGTTTCGTAATGCCTAAATTATGTTCAACTTTTTAATTTTTCAAATATAGTTAAAAAATATGATTTTTTTTAACTGACAAAAAAAATAATTTTTTACATAATTAATAATTACAATAGTTCATTTTTCATACTTTTGGCTGACTTTTATTTATTTCAGGCATATGCATGAATTATCCATAGCAATGAATATTGTGGAGATTGTTGATGAAGAGGTGAAAAAAGCTGAAGCATCGGTTGTCAGAGAACTGGAATTGGATATTGG
>CBDUSM010000288.1:0-2770 GCA_965369825.1 uncultured Bacteroidales bacterium | reverse complement strand
GGAATAGGAAAAAAAAGAATGACATCAAACAGATTTCGGGTAAGTGTAATAATTCCGGTGTATAATTGTCGCGAATATATAGCTGAAACTTTAGAGAGTGTGTTGGAACAATCTGTTCCGGCTTTCGAGATTATTGTTGTAGATAGTTCAACGGATGGGACAAATGGAATTATTCAAAAATACCGCTCCCATATCAGGTATGTTTTTCAGGATAAACAAGGAATTGGAAAAGCCAGGAACCAGGGTATTGAGTTAGCCCGGGGGGATTTTTTCGCCCACCTGGATGCTGACGATGTTTGGGAAAAGGAAAAACTTTCACTTCAACAGAAGGCTTTCTGCAACGATCCTGATCTTGATATTGTCGGAACATATATGGAGTCATTTTTTAGCCCCGAACTGCCTCAAAGTATCAGAAATACGATTTATTGCCCTCCTGATCCGGTTCCCGGTTTCTCGGCCAGCACCATTGTTGTTAGGAGGGAAGCATTTTTTCGTGTTGGTATGTATGAAACACAGTGGAAGGTCGGGCAGGATTTAAACTGGTTTATTCGTGCAAGGGAAATTGGACTGAAAGAAGGAATGATCCCTGAAGTGCTCGTCCGCCGCCGTCTTCATAAAACCAATACCGATCGTTTAAATCATAAATACAGCGGAGAACGTTTGCAGATCCTTAAGGCTTTATTAGATCGAAAAAGGCAAAAAGCAAAAAAACAGGGCATTTAACCTGATTATTTAATAAACTATGAGTAAAAAGCTTTCAATAGCCCCGCCTTTCAAGGCGGGGATTAATAAGCAGGTTATAATCTATCCCAGCTGGAGACCCTCATACTATCAGGAATTACTGTTGAAAAGCGCATTGCTGAAAGGAGACCTGGCACTGAATTCATGGAAGGAATGGAAAACAAATGTAGATATTGATAAAATCGACAGGTATTCACACCGGTTGTTGTCATTGCTCTATAAAAATTTAAAAGAGATTGGATTTGAAGATTCCTTAACCGACCGCCTCCAGGGTGTTTACAAAAAATCATGGTATAAGAACCAGCTGTTTTTTTTTCACCTTAGTCAGATATTGCCAAAATTCCATGATCAGGGAATAGAAACATTATTGCTTAAAGGGACTGCTTTATCATTATTGTATTATGAAGATAATGGCGTCCGGGCCATGGAAGATATTGATTTGCTTGTGCCTTATGATAAGGTTAAGGCTGCCATTGCGTTACTTGAAAAATTAAAATTCAACATCGAAACGAAACATCCCATTGATGATTTTTTTCTTCGCCTGGTGCATGGTACATCATTACGCAATGATAAGGGAATAATAATTGACTTGCACTGGAGTCACCTTAAACGAACTATCATTACTGACGATGAAGCGTCTGCCTGGATGAATGCGGTGCCGGTGCAATTGAACAACATTATTTCGTTGGCTTTAAATCCGGAAGGGATGTTGCTGCATGTATGCGAGCATGCATTGAGTTGGAGAGGGGCAGTCAATATCCGTTGGGTTGCCGATGCCATGACAATTCTTAACAAAGCCGATGTTGAGATTGACTGGAATCGTTTTGTGGCCCTTGTTCATCAGTACCGCCTGAAACCTTTCATTAAGGAAATGCTCATTTATTTAAAACAGGCATTTGATGCTCCTTTGCCTGATAATCTGATTAATAAATTGGACAAATATGATTTATCCCCAAACGAGGAGAGCTATTACAAGTGTTTGATAAAATATTACAACACTAATAATATTTCAGGAGAGATCCCCAAACGTTTACTCAGATTGTATTGGTCACTCTATTTCATGTTTATGCATACCCCTGCCAAAGACCGGTATTTCCCTAAATCCTTACTGCTTATCATGAAATTTTTTCAGGTAAGTTTTAATATTAAGTATCTTTGGCTGGTACCTGTTTTTGTCCCTTACAATTCGATGAAAAGATTAGTGTTAATTACAGGTAAATATTTTAAAAGAATTCTATGGAGAGATCATCATTGAATGAATCGAAAATATTAATTACCGGCGCGGGAGGCTTTATTGGATCTCACCTCGCTGAGTTATGTGTTGAGCAAGGCTATCAGGTGAAGGCTTTTATTCATTATAATTCAAACAACACGTGGGGTTGGCTGGAAGGCTCGAAGTACCTGAATGAAATTGAGATCGTTACTGGCGATGTCAGGGACTATGATTCTCTGTTTGCAGCAATGGAAGGGTGTAAAACAGTTTGTCACCTGGCCGCTTTGATAGGGATCCCCTTTTCTCTTATATCTCCGTTAGCTTACATTGAAACGAATATTACCGGTACGTATAATGTCCTTCAGTCTGCAAGACAGAGAAAACTGAACAATATCATTATTACATCTTCAAGTGAAACATACGGTACTGCTCAATACATTCCCATGGATGAGAAGCACCCGGGTGTTGCACAGTCACCTTATGCTGCCTCAAAGATTGCTGCTGACCAACTGGCGTTGAGTTTATTTCGTTCTTTTGAACTTCCGGTAAAAATTGTCAGGCCTTTTAATACATATGGCCCCCGGCAGTCGGCAAGGGCAATCATCCCTGCAATCCTTTCCCAGGTTTTTAATGATGGAAAGGCAATAAAGCTTGGCAATCTTAACCCAACACGTGATTTTACCTTTGTGGACGATACCGTCAACGCATTCCTTCAGGTAGCCAAATCAGATAAGTTTGTTGGGGATGTTGTTAATATTGGCACGAACAGTGAGGTTTCAATAGGGGACCTGGCTAAGAAAATTTTACAAATTATTG
>CBDUSM010000287.1:0-2785 GCA_965369825.1 uncultured Bacteroidales bacterium | reverse complement strand
GTCGACAAGCTGAAATCACGGCTGACTGAAATCTTTCTACAGGAAATCAACAAAAATCATCCTCAAAAGCCATCTCTTGAAGGTTCAGTTCTGTTTCAGGATAATTATGTTGCTGATCAGATGCATCGTGAGCGTAAAAAGTCATTCAAAGAGTTGATCAGTTTGGCATACCTTAATCGAATCAGCCTCAGTGCAACAGGATTCTATAAAACACCTGGTATATTCTTTGATAAACAAAAGGGGAAAGGAAAACCTTTCTTTTATTATGCCTATGGCATGGCCGTTTCGGAGGTCTGGCTTGATGTTTTAACCGGGCATCATCAGGTTTTACGAACAGATATCCTACACGACGTTGGGAATTCACTTCATGCGAGTATAGACATTGGCCAGATAGAAGGAGGATTTATTCAGGGTGTTGGTTGGTGTACTATTGAAGAGATAAAATATGATCGTAATGGAAAAATGTTGACCCATTCTCCTGATACTTACAAAATACCAACAATCAACGACCTCCCCCTTGATTTCAGAGTAGATTTATTGAAAGACGCCCCTAACCCAAACAATATCAAAAAAAGCAAAGCTGTGGGTGAACCACCTTTCATGCTTTCTTTCTCAGTTTGGTTGGCTATAAAAGATGCCATCTCAGCAATTGCTGATCATAAGATAGAGCCTGAATTCTCATTACCAGCTACTCAGGAAGTGATCCTTCGATCGATCGAGAAGCTGAAAGAACAAATTTGAAAATTAGTTAGATTGTAAGATGATATACCTTCTTTTAGCCATACTTTGCTTAACTTCCTTCATTATCACCCTAAAACTATTTGACAAATTTAAAATCAATAACCTTCAAGCTATTTCCATTAATTACGTGGTTGCTGCCGGATATGGATTTATTATGGAATACGGCAATTTTACACTATTATCCATACCCTTAAAGTCATGGTTTCCTTTTGCGATTGTTATTGCTTTCTCGTTGATCATCGGGTTGTATTTATTCGCATTAACTACTCAATATGCCGGTATTGCCATAGCCGCCATTTCTGGAAGAATGGCCATTGTAATCCCAATACTTCTTGGGTTCCTGGTATTCAACGACAAATTGACAACCTTAAAAGTAATAGGCATTGTTTTAGCATTATTTGCTTTTTTCCTGACTTTTCTAAAAAAAGGGGGACTTAAAATTACCACCAAATACTATTACCTGCCTTTTTTTCTTTTCCTGGCATCGGGGTTTAATGTTTCTGCCATGAAATTTGCTCAGCATTATTTTATCAATGATGAGTTTGTCCTATTTCTGGCCACGGCATTTTCAATAGCATTAGTCTTAGGAATTATTGCCCAATTAGTTTGGCGTTCAAAAGAAAATTTTCGATTCCGGGCGAAAAACATTGTTGGAGGTGTAATACTGGGTTTATTAAACTGGTGGACACTATTATTTTTTTTAAAAGGGTTAAGTGTTTTTGATATTACTTTCTTTGTTCCTATTTATTATGCCGGTGTAATAGCACTCTCTTCACTAATTGCATATTTTGTATTTAAGGAGCATCTTCGTCCGGTAAACTGGGTTGGAATAGGGCTGGCTATTTTTGCCATCTTGCTGTTGGTTTGGGGATAATTGGCTGAAGGATGGTATCGCTTCTTCACTTTAGCACGGTAAATTTTCTTAAATTTTATTATATATAAGGCTATCATTTAGAAAAACAGTGACATCAATTTGGGCATCCTAATGCGGAAGACTATTGATGATATTGTCAGATCACAGATCAGGCTTACATAAACTTCCAGTGTTGCGGGCTTATGCAGATCCCAGATCAAGAATACAAAACAATCAGTGTTGGATACATTAAAAGATCCCAGATCAAGTCTGGGATGACGTCTCATTGCTATGAAAGGGCCGTCATCCTGGGCTTGACCCAGAATCTTAATAATAAATAACTTATTAAGGTCAAATGGAACTTCAGCATAATTTCTTCATGCCGTCTTTGTATATTTGCATAAAAAATAGTAAAACATGCCAAAAGAGTAGATAAACTAAATGACAAAAAACATACTCATTACCGGAGCTGCAGGAACTATAGGAACAACTGTCCTTTCATACTTAATAAAGCATGATGGATTTAACATTACAGCTTTCGATCTGAAATCAAAAAAGTCGACAAAATCATTAAACAACTTTGAAAACAGCGTAAAAATTATTTATGGTGATATTTCGAAAAAAGAAGAAATAATCCACGCTTGTAAAAATCAGGATATTGTAATACACCTTGCAGCCATAATTCCTCCTCTTGCAGATGATAATCCTAAGCTTGCCAATGATGTAAATGTTGAGGGAACAAGAAACATCATTGAAGCATTAGAAGAATTTTCACCTAACGCATTCTTATTTTTTTCTTCTTCCATAGCTGTATATGGCGATAGGATAAAAAATCCGGACATAAAAGTTACTGACCAGCTTTTGCCAAGCGAAGGAGATGAATATGCCCTTACAAAAATAAAAGCCGAACAACTTATTCAAAACAGTAAGTTAAACTGGGCAATTTTTCGCCTGACTGCCATTATGGGAAGCAAAAATCATAAAGTGAGTAAATTAATGTTTCACATGCCTTTAAATACACCTGTTGAAATAGCAACTCCTGAAGATACTGCCAGAGCTCTGGTTAACGCCTGCGATCATCGAGAAGAATTGAATCACCAAATTTTCAACCTGGGGGGAGGTGAAAATTGCAGAATACTATACAAAGACCTGCTCTCCGGGTCCTTTCGGATTTTTGGCCTGGGCAAATTA
>CBDUSM010000286.1:0-2791 GCA_965369825.1 uncultured Bacteroidales bacterium | reverse complement strand
ATCATTACATCATTACATCATTACATCATTACATCATTACATCATTACATCATTATACTCCTTTGCCTCTTTAATAAATTCAAGCACTATCGGAATAGAGAGACTTTCATTTTCCGTTAGCCTTTCCGGATGCCACTGTACACCCAGGAAAAATGGTTTGTCAACAGGGTCTTTCCATTCGATGGCTTCAATTAATCCGTCTTCTGCACGTGCTGTAACAACAAAAGCATCTGCCAGGCGGTCAACAGCCTGGTGGTGAGAAGAATTTACAAGTCCATTTTGCTGACCGGTAATTTCATTCAATCTACTTCCTTCAAAAATAGTAACCTGGTGGAAACAACCATTACCCCCTTCATTTCTATGTTCTATATCAGAAACAAAATCTGACGGGATATCTACTATAAGACTACCTCCCAATGCAACATTCATGATCTGTTGACCCCGGCAAATGCCAAGAATCGGAATTTTGTTACTTAGAGCCATGAAAATAAGTGCGAATTCCAGGGTGTCACGACGAAAGTCAAAAGTACCACAGCGTGATGAGTCATACGCTTTATTATACCTGCCCGGATACACATCAGGCCCTCCTGTAAGCAAGAGCCCGGAGCAATTGTCAAAAATAATTAGTGCTGAATCGAACGGCAGGGCGTACAAGTCTACCCACTTTACTTCAGGGCCATTACTTTCAATCCACTTACCATATGCAGCATAGTGATTATCCGGAATACCCTTGGAAATCGCAATAATAACTTGTTGATCATCCCTGTTGTGGCACCCCGAAAACAGGAGGAAAGCAAATAGAGCAACAAAACCTGAGATCAATGGATAATAAATCTTATTCATGAACAAATCTATACTATTTGCTATCCCCAAGAATCAATGGTAGTCCGTCCTTGGTATTGCCAATAACCACCACTTTTGCATTATTGGATTCAGCAAGCTGCAGTGTAGCAATAATTCCTTTTTCCCTCAATATTCTTTCAGTAAGACTAGCATTGATAATCAAATTGGCTGCTGCCTTTCCTTCAGCTTCAATACGTTGCCGTTCAGCTTCTTTAGTAGCTTTATCAAGCTTGAATTCATATTCGAGTGATAGCTGTTCCTGTTGAAGTTTGCCTTCAATGGCTTTTTTAATGGTGGGAGGCAAAATGATTGAACGGATCAGGACTTGATTCAATTGAACATTTTTTTTATCAAGCAATTTTTTTGTCTCAACATATATCTCTTCCTCAATAACATCCCTTTTTGTTGAATAGATCTGTTCAGGAGTATACCTGCCAATTACCAGTCTGGCAGATGACCTCAGGCTGGGGATGACAATTTTTCTCATATAATCAGGCCCTATCTCTGCATGAAGAACCCCCAACGTATTAAATACGGGTTGGTACCAGGCTGAAACATCAGCGCTGATCTCTAATCCGTTTGATGAAAGAACATTCATCTCTTCAGCAACTTCGTGTTGCCTGACATCGTAGGTAGTCATATTATTAAATGGAGAAATAAAATGAAATCCTTCGCCGTAAGGATTATCAACGTCTATACCGCCTCCGAAGGTTCTAAAAAGAACACCCGCATGCCCGCCGTTAATAGTTACCATCATACGACCTCCAAAAACGAGAAGGAAGATTGCCGCTATCACAAGTCCTATGACCAGGCCTACTTTTTTTGGATTAACTGAATCTTGTGCCATAATATTAATGTTTTAAGTGTTTGGAAATTGCAAAGATAAGAATTTATTAGTGAATGTGACCAATATTAGAATTTAACGAATAATCCTGCCTGAAAATTGATACCTGCCATCGGAAAATACCCATCCATATATTGTTCTTTTCCTTCCAGGATGTATCTGTATATCCAGGCATTTGTTTCATATTTTTCATTAAAGATATTTGAAATGATGAAGTTTATTCCTAATTCCTTAAAAAGGCTGGAATTAATATGGTAATTCAGGATCAAATCATTAATAAAATAAGCATCCAGTTTTCTATCATCGCTTGAAGTATTATCAATATATTGCTTTCCCACATATTTACTCGCAATTGTGATTTCAAGTCCGTTTGTAGGCTCAAAGATTAATCTGTTTGTGGTAATAATATTCGGTGAGAAAGAAAGATCTGTTGTCCCCAGTTCAATGGATTCCTGTGCCCAAGTATCCCAATTATCAATGTATTCTGTAAAGTTTTTAATCTGATTACGACTGACCGTCAAATTAATATCCCAGTTCAGAAAATCAAATACTTTTGCTGCTGCATTAATTTCAACCCCCATACGATAGCTAGCCGGAACATTAACCATAACCGGATCGCCCACATTATTGATCTCTCCGGTCAGTACCAGCTGGTTGTTATAATCCATATAATACAAATTCAGCCCTGCTCTGACTTTTGCTGAAGAGTAGTCATAGCCAAGTTCGTAATCATAAAGTGTTTCATAGGTTGGCGTTTTTCCAGGGTCAGCATCGATATAATTTCTACGGCTTGGTTCACGGTTGGCTATTGCAAAAGAAAAAAATGTTTTGTGTTTATCTGAAACTTCATAGAAAAGGCCCATTTTGGGATTGAAAAAATTAAAGAGAGGGTTCTGATCGATTATCATCAGGTTATCATGCGTGCCTTTTACAAGGTAATCGATATATCTGTATTGAATATCTCCATAAATATTTAATTTGTCCCTGATAGCATAATCTACCTTAGCAAACATATTCATGTCTGTTTTTTTTCCATTATTAAAGTAATACTGCTTGTCTTTATCTTTTATCAGTGCTTCTTTTGCCCAAATTATATAGCCAAAA
>CBDUSM010000285.1:0-2793 GCA_965369825.1 uncultured Bacteroidales bacterium | reverse complement strand
CCTTGCAGATAGCTTAAAAGCAACGGTTTTAAATTTAACTTTTGTCCTTTTTTCCCTCTTGGCAGGGCTCATTGCTGATAAGTTAGGTTTCTCTATTGGGAGTCAAACCTACGACATTAATAAACATAAGAAGCATTAAGTTATAAAATTAAATTCACAACTTGTTGTTGAAAAAGGGAATCCCTTGAGTACCACCCACCTCATCCCCCGGCCCCTTCTCCTCATTGCACCTCATCCCCCGGCCCCTTCTCCTCAAGGAGAAGGGGGGACACCATGCCATGTAAATTACTGGTAAGCCCTGTTCTTCCCCTTTAGGGGGAGTTAGAGGGGGTGCATTGATGAGCAAACACGATGGTCTATGTTGTTTAAGACCCCGGTCGGCGTCGTACCTTCTTAAGGCAATACACTAAAAACCAAATATTTCCTGAAGCTTACGTTGGAGGTCTGATCCCCGCAAATTTTTTGCGACAATTTTCCCTTCCTTATCAAGCAGCAATGTAAATGGAATTGACCTTACAGCAAAAGCTTTGGCTGCTTCTGAATTCCATTTCTTCAAATCACTTACATGAACCCAACCAAGTTGATCATCATCTATCGCTTTTACCCATCTATATCTTTGCGTATCGAGCGAAACACCGTACACTTCTAAACCACTCTCGTGATATTGATTATACAATTTCACAACCGCTGGATTTTCTCTGCGACAAGGCCCGCACCAGGAAGCCCAAAAATCAATCAGCACGAAATTTCCTCTCAACGACGACAGGTGAATAATATTTCCGGAAGTATCAGGTAATGAGATTTCAGGTGCAACCATTCCAATTTGAACAAACCGTTCTACCCCAACAGCATAATTCAATTCTTTAACATATTTATTATCAGGGTACATCGAAAAAAGGGTGTCATTAAGAATTCTAAATGTATGAAGGTACTGTTTTATATCAAGATTATTCACAAAAAACAAACAGGAAGGCGAATAGGGATGGGTTTCAACAAATCCTTGTATATAATCACTTTTTTGCCTGTTCAAATCAGTCATTTTAGCCTCCACAGATGCAATCTCATCACCGGCAATAGAATCATGCTTTAACCTCTGGTACTTCATATAGAGTTTACGAATCCGTATATCGTAAGAATTAATTTCTTTTAATGATTCATAAAGAAGGATTGAATTCGGAGAGCCAATAATTAATGGATCTTTAGCCATAGAGGGGACATTTGCACTCACATGAATTTTTTCGCCAGGCAAAACAACCAGAACAAGGTAATTTGATGCATCTAATTTTAGTTTGAAAAAATCCAGACCGGTAATAGTATGTTCAATGGAAAATTGTCCATCAGGTGTAATTGCAGCGTGGGCAATTACTTTAGGTTTTGAGCTATAGTCTTCCAAAAAAATATCAACATAAACAGAATCCATAACCAGCTTACCGGTGATGCTGAATTTATTTATTTGAGAAAATACGCTGAAAGGGAAAAGAATTTTCACTACAAATAAAAAAATAATAACATATCTGTATTTCATCTATATACATTTAATACTAATAATTTTTGAAGTGGCAAATATACTTAAGAAAATATATTTTCCATTTTGTTGAAAAAAAAAACAGCAAGACAAGTTAATAACTTGTTAATATCTTACTTTTGAGGCATGGCCCGGAATACAAAAGGAATAAATGAAACGCGATCTAAAAAATTCACTAAGTCATCTATTAGTCAATCTTTTATGGATCAGGGAAAGCTCCCTCCCCAGGCAGTTGATCTGGAAGAAGCTGTACTCGGTGCATTGATGCTTGAGAAAGACGCTCTCACTGCGGTAATTGACATTCTTAAACCCGAAGTTTTCTACAAGGAAGCTCACCAGTTGATTTTTTCTGCTATACAGCGACTTTTTTCAAAAACCGAACCTATTGACATATTGACTGTCACCAATGAATTAAAATCCAGTGGTGAGTTAGAGATTGTTGGTGGCCCGTATTATATTACTCAGCTCACCAACCGGGTTGCATCAGCTGCCAATGTTGAATTTCATGCCAGGATCATTTCACAAAAACATATACAACGTGAACTAATCAGAATATCATCTGAAATTATCAGGGATGCCTTTGAAGACACAACAGACGTATTTGATTTGCTTGATACTGCAGAAAGAAACTTATTTGAAGTCAGTGAAAGTAACCTACGAAGAAATTATGCTGATATGCGGTCGTTGGTTGGGGAAGCGGTTCATGAGATACAGGTGGCCAGAGAGCATGAAGAAGGTTTACGTGGTGTTCCTTCCGGTTTTACCGAACTGGACAGAGTTACTTCAGGATGGCAAAAATCTGACCTCATCATTCTTGCTTCAAGGCCTGGCATGGGGAAAACCGCCTTTGCACTTACCATTGCCCGTAATGTTGCGGTTGATTTTAAAAAACCTGTAGCATTCTTCTCGCTTGAGATGTCGTCCCTTCAATTGGTTACGAGGCTTATTTCAAGCGAAACCCAGCTCTCGTCCGAAAAGCTGAGGAGAGGAAACCTGGAGCCTCATGAGTGGGAACAACTAAACTCAAAAATAGAAAAATTGATTGAAGCTCCATTATTTATTGATGACACACCGGCCCTGACCATCTTCGAACTACGGGCAAAATGCCGGAGATTAAAAGCCCAACATAATATTGAGCTAATTATAGTTGACTACCTTCAATTAATGTCATCTACTTCAGAAGGCAAAGGGAACAGAGAGCAGGAAATTAGCCAGATATCCCGCTCTATGAAAAGCCTTTCAAAGGAATTGAATACGCCCATTATTAC